>JBDTXZ010000363.1:0-4732 GCA_040005935.1 bacterium
GTGGCCATTTCGGAACACGTTGCCGTTGCCCAGCGTCCGTCGTTACGACGAGTGATCAACGCGACGGGGATCGTGCTGCATACGAACCTTGGTCGTGCCCCGCTTCCGGCCGCTGCGCTCGACGCCATTGCACGAGTGTGCAGCGGGTACAGCAATCTCGAATACGATCTCGATGCCGGCGCGCGCGGGTCGCGTTACGCGCATTGCACCGCGCTGTTGCGTGAGCTCACGGGCGCAGAAGACGCGCTCGTAGTGAACAATTGCGCGGCGGCGTTGGTGCTCGCCCTCAATACGCTGTGCGACGGGCGTGAGGCCCTCTTGTCGCGCGGAGAGCTCGTCGAGATTGGCGGCAGCTTTCGCGTGCACGAGATCATGGCCAAGAGCGGCGCCCGGTTGCGAGAAGTCGGCGCAACCAATCGCACGCATCTCGCCGATTACAGCCACGCAATAACTGGCGAGACTGGCGCATTGCTCAAGGTGCACCGGAGCAACTTTGCGCTCGAGGGATTCGTCAGCGACGTGTCGGTGCGCGAACTCGCGCCCGTTGCGTTCGAGCACAGCCTGCCCATCGTCCACGACCTCGGCAGTGGACTACTCATGTCGCTTGCGGACATCGGGCTTGACGGCGAGCCCACCGCACGCGAGGCGCTCGATGCAGGCGCGTCGGTCGTCGTGATGAGCGGTGACAAGCTCCTCGGCGGACCTCAGGCGGGAATCATCATGGGCTCGGCTGTCCATCTCAGCGCGATGCGACGCAATCCGCTCGCGCGGTCGTATCGCGTGGACAAGCTCACGCTCGCTGCGCTTGAAGCGACGCTCACGCTGTATCGCGAACCCGATGTTGCCTTGCGTGAGATTCCCACGCTCGCGCTACTTGGCGCGCCGCTCGCGGTTGTGCGCGATCGTGCGGAGCGCGCACGCGCGACGTTGCAAAAAAAGGGCGTGGACAGTGATCTCATCACAACGGTCAGCAGCGTGGGTGCCGGTGCATTTCCAACGGCGCAGTTGCCCAGCGCCGCACTCGCGCTCCACGGGAACGCAGACCACTGGGCCACTGCCCTTCGCGCAGGCACGCCGGCCGTTGTCGGGCGTGTGCACGACGGACGCATGGTACTCGACTTTCGCGCGATTCCCGACACTGAGGTGGACGTGCTGGCCAACGCGGTAAAAGCAGCGCATGACTGAATACATGACGCGGAAGGCAGCGATGCTCGATCGCGACGGGACGATCATTCACGATCGCGTCTACACGAATGATCCTGATGATGTCGTGCTGCTGCCAGGTGCCACGGCCGCTCTTCGGCAACTTGCCGCCGCGGGATATCCAACCATCGTGATCACGAATCAGTCCGGCATTGCGCGGGGTCTGGTTTCGCTGGAGCAGTACCATGCCGTGCGTCGCCGGTTGGACGAGCTTCTTGCGGCGGAGGGAGCGGTGATCGCGGATACGTTCACCTGTCCGCATCATCCGGACTTCGGCTCGCCCTGCCCGTGCAGAAAGCCTGGGACGGCGTTGTACGAACGCGCGGCAATCGTTCACGAACTTGATCTCTCTCGCTGCCTCTTCATTGGGGATCGGTCACGCGATCTCGCGCCAGGGGTCAGCTTTGGCGGGCGCGGTGCGCTCGTGCAATCGCGTGCCACGTCCGATGAGGACATAGCGTTTGCGGACGCGACGAGAATGGTCGTTGTGCCCAGCCTGCTCGAGGCGGTCACCACGCTGCTCGCGCCAGTCGCGTGAGTCGTCCGCGCATTGCGGTGCTCGCGACTGGTGGGGGCAGCAATGTGCAGGCGCTCGTCGGTCATTTTCACGTGCTCGGTGATTCACGTGCGGGCGACATCGTGCTCGTCGCGTCGAACAAGGCGAACACCGGAGCGCTGGATCGCGCACGTGCCGCCAACATCGAGACAGGACTGATCGCGACAGGGCGCAATCCCATTGGTGACTCCCTGGATGATCTGCTCACGCGCCACGAAATCGACATCGTCGTGCTCGCGGGCTATCTCCAGCTCATTCCCCCGGAGGTCACGCGCCGATTCGCGGGTCGCATGCTCAATGTGCATCCCGCGCCGCTGCCGGAGTTCGGTGGAACTGGCATGTACGGCGGGCGTGTCCATTGCGCCGTCCTGGCGTCGGGCGTTCACTTGAGCGGACCAACGGTGCACTTCGTGGACGAGGTGTATGACCACGGCGCGACCATCGCGTATTGGCCCGTTCCCGTCATGGCCGACGACGACGAGCACACGCTGGCCGCTCGCGTTTTGCGCGCCGAGCATCTGTTGTTTCCACGGGTCGTGCAAACGGTTGCGTTGGGCACGATCACCCAGGGCAACGATCCGGTTGCGCTCGATCAGCTCGATCCGTCGCTCGACGACGCGTCTCTCGGTCTCGTTGTCGATCAAGCATTGAAGCGCATACCAGCTGCTTCCAACGCGGATCACGCCGACGCACGCGGCTGACAGCGGAGAGGGCGGATGACAGAGAGGGCGGAGAGGCTGTTGCAGTATCCGCGCTCTATCCGCGCCTTTCCGCGCAATCCGCGATGAGTCAGTTGCCGTTGTCGGCGTGCGTTGCTGTTGCCGTTGTTCGTTGCCGTTGTCCGTTGCCGATGTCCAGTGCCGTTGCCGTTGGAACTGACTCGACACACACCGCACTCCACTACACACAGAACCACCATCATGCCTCGCGCGCTCCTCTCCGTTTCAGATAAATCCGGGCTCCTCGATTTCGCTCGTGGCCTCCACACACTTGGATGGGAGTTGCTGTCGACGGGCGGCACGGCGCGCGCGCTGCGCGATGCGGGTATTCCGGTGCGCGACGTCAGCGACGTGACGCAGTTTCCCGAAATGCTGGACGGACGCGTCAAGACACTCCACCCCGCGGTACACGGAGCACTGCTCGCGCGACGCGACCTGCCAGAGCATATGGCGGCCATCGCGAAACATGGCATCGCGCCAATCGACCTCGTGGTCGTCAATCTCTATCCCTTCCAGCAGACTGCCGCGCGCCCGGATGCTACGCCCGGCGACGTCATCGAGCAAATCGATATCGGCGGACCAAGCATGCTTCGCTCCGCCGCGAAGAACTTCGCGAGCGTCACCACCGTCGTAGATCCAGCGGACTACACACCGGTGCTGTCGATGCTGAGCAGCACGACAGACGATCTCGACTTCCGCCGTCGCCTCGCAGCCAAGGTGTTCGAGCACACTGCGGCGTATGATGCCGCCATTGCCGCGTGGTTCGCTGGCCAGCGCAACGAGACCTTCCCCGAGCGTACGTGCCTGCCGCTTCAGAAACAGCAGTCGCTGCGATACGGAGAAAATCCGGGACAGAACGCCGCGTTTTACGTCGAACGGCCAGGCGCGGGGCTTGCCGGGTTGCAGCAACGCGGCGGAAAGGAGCTCTCGTTCAACAACCTGCTCGACCTCGAGGGCGCGCTGCTTGCGAGCGAGCCTTTCGGCGACGACGTGTGCTGCGCAATCATCAAGCACACAACGCCATGCGGGCTCGCCACCGGTACCGATGCGCTCGACGCGTACCGAAAGGCACTCGCGTGCGATCCGGTTTCAGCATTCGGCTCCGTGATCTCGTTCACCGTGCCGGTTGATGACGCCGCGGCAGAAGCGGTGTCGAGCCTGTTCGTCGAATGCGTGGTCGCGCCAAAGTTCAGCGACGGCGCACTGGAGATTCTTGGGCGCAAGAAAAACCTGCGTGTGCTCGAGGGCCGAGCGCGGTGGCCCGAAGGCGCGCTCGACTACAAGCGCGTGCGCGGTGGGCTCCTCATCCAGCAACGTCCGCATTCCGTCATCGATCAGCGTGGCTGGACGATCGTGTCCAAGCGCCAGCCCACTTCCGATGAGTTGCGCGATCTGCTCTTCGCATGGCGCGCTGTCGCGAGCGTCAAGTCGAACGCCATCGTCCTCGCGCGCGAAGGGGCAACGATCGGCATCGGTGCGGGTCAGATGAGTCGTGTCGACGCCGCCTACATGGCCGTGCACAAGGCAACCACCGCAGGCCACGCCACCACGGGCTCAGCACTGGGTTCTGACGCGTTTTTCCCATTCCGCGACGGCGTGGACCAGGCAGCCGACGCTGGCGTTCGGGCGATTGTGCAGCCGGGTGGCTCGGTGCGAGACGCGGAAGTCATCGAGGCGGCCGACGAGCACGGTCTCGCGATGGTCTTCACCGGCGTGCGGCTGTTCCGTCATTAGGTCGCCCGTAGGGTAGCGCCGCTCCCCGCCCCTTGGTCATCTTTCCAAGCTGTACCCTCTAGAAACTACCCCGTGAGCAATCCGTCGTCCCAGCCTGATCTCGACTACCGCCCGTCATGGATGGCTGCCGCCATCGTTTCGGCCGTGGTCTTTCTGCTCTACCTGGTCACCCTCGCGCCGTCCACGGCGATGTGGGACACCAGTGAGTATATCACCGCCGCCTACACGCTCGGGTTGCCGCATCCGCCGGGAAATCCGCTGTTCGTGCTCATTGGTCGCGTGTTCGCCATTCTGCCCATCGCCAGCTCCGTCGCGGTGCGAATCAACATTCTTGCCGCCATCTGCAGCTCGGTGTCGGCCGGCATGTGGTTCCTGATCACCGAACGCGTCCTGGTGAGCTGGTTCTCCGAGCGATGGATGCGCGTGCTCGGCGGCGCGATTGCCGCGCTGATTGGCGCCACGGCATTCACGGTGTGGAACCAGAGCGTCGTCAACGAGAAGGTGTACACCGTCTCGCTCA
>JBDTXZ010000364.1:0-4719 GCA_040005935.1 bacterium
AACATCATCTGCGCAATTCGGAAGACTGTCGGCTCGGCTGCCGTCGCCTACCGAGCCAGTGAAGGTCCCGCAGCAACTGATTGCCGCTTTCAGCGGACGAGCGTCGGCATCGAAGGTTCATGTGGATTGCTCTTCCAGGAGCTACCGATATTCACCGTCGCTCGTGTGCAGGGCGTGGCCACCGCAAGTGGCGCGACGACGCGATGCCAATCGAGGTATGGAGCGGTGCCATGAATGCCGCAGCCGCTCCGGTGATGGAAGAGGCGCGCCGCGCGGTGGGCGACATAGGCACGAAGAAGTACCCTGGGCGGCTCGTCGGATTCAACAACGATACCGCCGTGACGTTCACAGTTCTCCAGAAATATCTTGAGCTGTTAGCCGACCGCGACGAGAGATACGGTTCGCTTTGGGATCGATGCGTTCACGCAGGTCGCGCCGAACGCAATGGACCGGCGGATTCTCGAGCGCGCTGCAACGATCATCAGTGCGGACTTAGCCTGAAATCGCGCCGACGATCGCAAGCGTGCTGCATCAGCGACGACGTGGGGCATCTACTGTGCGGTGGAAAAGGCCACGATCGAATTCACTGGCGCGTTTCATCATCGCCGGCCGGCGCGTGAACTCGTGCGGCAGCTTGTCGAAGGGCGCACGAAGGGCAAGACGTACGCGCACCCGATGATGGACTACAACGACGATCGCGCCACGTCGCAGTCCGATGTACGCGGCCTGTTTGCCGAGGCGCTTCGCCGAACCTGATTGAAGCGGTGCATCAGTGCAGCGAGTGCGAGCGGAGCCGCGAAACTTCCCGCACGCTCCACCACTTCCCACACCGGCGCACCGGCGACGATGAACAACGACTCGGTCGCAACTTTCCACGCGGCAACGAACATCAACAGGCCGGGCGTGGGCCGCACTGCAATCACCGCGGCGAGTGCAACCTCGAACCATCCGACGATTGGCGTGATGCCGGAGGGAAGGCCGAGTGCGCCATAGTGCGTTGCAAGCGTTGCCTTGCCAACCACACCAATGAGACCATGCGCGCCTAGCAGCAGCACAGTGGTCCATTTGAGAACGGCAGTGACTCGCTCGATCATGTTCGCGTCGATCGATGGGATTTCGCGAGGGTCGAGCAGCGCGCGCACTGAGCGTGGCATCGACGTCATCGCCAGCAACGCCATGGGCACGCCGTAATTGCCGGCGCGCTCGAATGACTCGAGAACACCTTCGCCGGCCACGGGCCGAAGCAGCGCGGTGAACAGCGCCCAGACACTCATGTAAACGAGGGGAAGTCCACGCGGCGCGAACAGTACGGCCATCCCCGCAGTCACATCGATGGCGCCGACGATGGGCATCATCTTCCATGCCCACCGTTCGGGAATTCCCATCACCGCGAAGTACGGAAGCCACGCTGCCTTGGTGATGAAGCCGAACGCGCCGTGCCCGATGAAGCAGAGTGCCGCGCCGATGCGAAGGATCCAGTACGCGCTCTCGGACGGTGATTCAGTAGCTCGCATGAAGGGAACGTCGCGGTTCCCTACCGTGCGCTCAATCGCGCACGACATCAACGGTCAAGCGGTGTTGCGTGCGGCACGGTCGCGGCCGCGCCGAAGTTGCTCGATGACATCGCGTGCCTTACGCCTGCTGATGGGAAGACGCACACCATCCGTGAGTTCCACCTCGAGTCCCTTCGTCGTCGAGCGGCGCACGGCACGCACGTGCGAAAGGTTGATGCCGGCCGAACGGTGAATCCTCACGAAGGAGGCAGTGCCGAGCCGCTCGATGATCTGCGACATCGACTCACGCACCACGTGTGTGCGACCCGCGGCGTGAACCAACACGTACGCGCCATCCGACTCGATCCACGTGACATCGCCGACATTCACCGCAGCCCCGCCCTGCCTGCTCCCCAGCAGGATTCGCTCGCTGCCTGGGTCGCTGAGCGAGCGGCGAATGCGCTCGAGCGCGGCGGAGAAGCGTGCCTGGGTAATCGGCTTCACGAGGTAATCGCTCGCTGCCACCTCGAATGCGCGCGCAGCGTGCTCCGAGTGCGCCGTGACGAAGACGACATGCTTCACTAACGCGCGAATGGCGTACTGCGCCTCAAAGCCGTCAATGTGCGGCATGCGAATGTCGAGAAAGACGACATCAGGCCGAAGCTCGCGCACGACGCCGGGCAATCCACGCGCGTCGCTGCATTCACCAACGACGTCGAAATCGGGGTCGCCATGCAGGAGCTGGCGCAGCCGCCGGCGCGAGAGCGGCTCGTCGTCAACGAGGAGAACGCCGTGGCGCATCATGCCATCGCCTCCTGCACGTGCATGACGAGTGTGCTCGGCGCCGGAGTGCCGGTTGTGTACGGGATGACGATGCGCACGAGTGCACCACCACTGCGGCGCAGCTCCAGCGTGAGTGACGCGCGTTCGCCATGCACGGTGGTGAGTCGCGCGCGAGTGGCCGCGAGGCCGACGCCGTGTCCGCCCGCGCGAGGCGCCTGCGATCCCACATCCACGCCATCGTTCTCGACGGTGATCTCGACTCCCGTCGGAGTCGCCGCAGCGTCGATGTGGACGCGCAGCAGTTCCTGCCCTGCGTCGAGGCCATGCACGACGGCGTTCTCCACGATGGGCTGCAGCAGCAGCACCGGGACGAGGCAGTCGGCGATCTCTGGGGCCACAGCAGACGTATAACGCAGACGGTCACCGAAGCGCATGCGCTGCAATGCGAGATAGCGCTCCACGAGCTGCACCTCTTCGTCGATGCGAATCTCTTCTCGTCCGTCATCGTGCAGCGATGCGTGCAACAGCTCGCTCAATTGTTCGATGGCGCTCACGGCGCGCGCCGGTTGCACATCAGCGACGAGCGCCGCAATGGCATTGAGCGTGTTATAGAGAAAGTGTGGCTGGAGCTGCGCGCGCAGTGCCGTCAAACGTGCTGCCTGCAGCTGCGCTTCGAGCTGTGACGCGCGCAGCGTTCTCTTCTCGCGCTCGCGTGCTTCGGACATTCCCCATGCGGCGAGCAACACTGCCGCGTACGTCGTCGCGACAGTGGGCATGGTGTTGTACCACGATCGGGCGAGTCGCGGAATGAGGGCGAACAGGTGAGACAGCTCCGGTGACACGAATGCCATGGCCCAGGTATCCAGCGCAGCATGCGTCGCCGAGATCGCCATGAAGACCACGGCGTGCAACACAATGACCGGAGCGCGCAGTGGTGCAAGAGGCACACGCATCGCGAGCTGCAACACAACGGGCATGAGGATGGCCAACGCGATCCATCGTGGCGTCGTGAATGCAAGGACGGCCAACCAGTGGATCGGAAAGCCATGCGTTGCCGAGACGTGTCGCGCTTCGAGGGCACTGACTCCGCCGAGCACGAGACACGCAAGTACGACGATGACGCTCGCCATGAACGATGGCGAGCGCTCGGTGGTGCTCATGGGTGCTTCGGAGATCGAAGTCAGGGGTGAGACCCCAAGGTGGAAAACGTGACCGACGCGGCGCGCTGCGGATCGGCGTCCGACGTTCGAACAGTGAGCATCAGTGCGCCCTGCTTGGAGCGCACGCCGAGAGTGACCAGCGTGGCAGTCGCGCTGTCGAGGCTCACCAGAGCCAACGGCCCGTGATCTTCAAAGAGTTTCACGTACGACTTGACGCGCTCCTCGAGCGGGCGTTCCGGATTGACGACGAGCGACGACTGGATGAAGGTGCGCATGGCGCTGGCGTCGCCGGAATTGAACGCCAGGATGTACCCGTGGACGAGGTGACCAGCGGTGCTGTTCGGAATTGATGCCGGCGGTCCATGCGCAGTTGCTGTGGAAGGGGCAGCGTGCACCAGCGCTCCCGCAGGCGCGGCGGCCGTAGTTGCACCGCTTGCCGGATTCGCGAGCAACTTCCAGTCATCGAGCTTGATGATGCCGACGAGCCGCAACGCTCCGTCAGACTCGTGGCTTACCACGGCCGCCTCACTCTCGGCGACAGCACCCGGTGTAATGCCCGGGACGAACTTCTCGATCACGAAGTGGTGCGTGACGATCAGCCGATTGGTGCCCGGCTTTGGTGCCGTCCTGACGATCTGCTCCTGCTCCGGTGTCGACGGAAATACTCGGAGCGCCATCGTCGTGGTCGTCGGCTTGCCAGCAGCCATCTCCGCCGTTTCCACCGCACGAAACATGGGGCTCGAAAGAATCTCGCTGAAGGAGATCCCGTATTTCCGGAAGACGACGCCCATCAACGCCGCGTCGCGGATGCCGTCGTCGCTGAGGTTGCGCTGTGCGCTTCGCTCTACCGGAGTCGTGCCCATTGGCTCCTGCACCGAATAGTCAGTTCGCGCATGGCGCAGCAGCACCGAGTACCCCCCGTTGCGCAGCTTGGCCATGAGTTCCTCTCGGCGCACCTGCGCGCTGTCGGGCGCTGGCGTTGCGAGATGTACGACGAGGGCGAGCGGGGCAAGCAGGGAAAGCATTGTATGCTCCGGTGTGCGGGACGTGCGTACACTGCACCCGGCACGGAGAGGGGAACACTGGCGGCGCGTCCAGCGGTCGAGGATTGTTCCGAGCGGCACCCGAACCGCCGCGAGCTATACTTGGCGATCCCGGGTGCTGCTTTTGTTGGACACACCCTCCTTTATAGGGTTTACGCAACGATGTGCGTCACCTGCCTCGCGATCCGGCACCAACGTCTTCGATGAGCTCCCACGAACCGTTCAAGAGCCGTAGCGTGA
>JBDTXZ010000365.1:0-4715 GCA_040005935.1 bacterium
GCCGCCACCTTCGGCCAGGCGGCGTTCGGGGCAGGTGAGGCGAAGAACACATACGGCACCGGCAACTTCCTGATTTTCAATACGGGCACCGACATCGTCCGCAGCGCAAACGGGTTGCTCACAACGGTGGCGTACAAGTTGGGCGACGGCGCAACGCACTACGCGCTCGAAGGCTCCATCGCGGTCACCGGAGCGCTCGTGCAGTGGTTGCGCGACAACTTCGGCATCATCGGCACCGCCGCTGAAGTCGAAGATCTGGCAAAGACAGTCGACGATAACGGAGGCGCGTACTTCGTGCCGGCGTTCTCCGGGTTGTTCGCGCCGCATTGGCGGTCGGATGCGCGTGGCGCACTCGTCGGCCTTACGCGATTCGTCAACAAGGGACACATCGCGCGCGCCGCACTCGAGGCCATCGCGTTTCAGACGCGTGAAGTGCTCGACGCCGTCAATGCGGATTCCGGCGTTCCGCTCACGGAGCTCAAAGTCGATGGGGGCGCAACGGCCAACGATACGCTCCTGCAATTCCAGGCAGACATTCTCGACGTGCCCGTCGTTCGTCCCGTGGTCGCCGAGACGACGGCGCTCGGCGCTGCGTATGCGGCGGGGTTGGCGGTGGGGTATTGGGAGAACCTCGATGATCTGCGCAAGAACTGGCAGGAAGACAAACGGTGGACGCCCAACCTGGCGAGCGCCGAACGTGACCGCCTGTATCGCAACTGGAAGAAGGCCGTGACGAAGACGCTCGATTGGGTCGATGACGACGTGATGGAGTAGCCGTCACCACGGTGAACGCAGCTCTGCGCGAGACCGTCGGCGCCCGTCACCCTTGTGCTCGCGCTCAGCTCGGCTCCGTTGTCCGCCACCGCTAAAAGGTGTCGGCGACATGCGCGCGACAACGTTAACAGGGAGTCACGCATGACCGAAGCAACGATACCCCAACAGGCCGGTGATACAGACGCGGCCCGGTGGGTCGCAGCGACTGTTGGTGCGACGTATCGCGCCGACGTCACGGCACGCATGCATTCGTTCGCTGTGGACGAACCTGTCGCGCTGGGCGGTACTGACGCCGGTGCCACGCCATACGAGTATCTGCTCGGCGCATTGAGCAGTTGCATGGCCATGACGTTGCGCTTGTACGCCAACCGAAAAGGTTGGCCATTGGAGAAGATCGTGGTGCAGATGCGGACGGCACGCTCTCACGAGGCGGATTGCGAAAACTGCGCGACCGCTGCCGTTGGCATCACCCGAATCGAGCGCAAAGTGGAATTGCATGGACCACTGAACGACGAACAGCGCGCGCGACTCATGCAGATCGCCGACCGATGCCCAGTAAAACAGACCCTCGAGCATGGTATCGCCGTCGAGAGCGTTTCATAGGCCGTTGTGCTCGGCTTTTGACGACGGGTGGCGATCATGGTAAGTTCGCCATATATGACTCGAGACATGCGATGAGCAATATCGTTCCGGCCTGGGTGCGCCACCCGGTAAAGGCCATCGCCGACGCCATTCAGGGGGGCGAGCGCCCCACCGAGGAGACCGAGATACCGGCGCGCAGTCTCGAGCAGCGCCGGGTGCGCATTCTCTGTGTGGACGACAATCCACAAGTCTTGCGCCTGTTGCAACGCCAACTCGGCGATTTGTATGAGGTCTCGATTGCGCAGACGGCGCCTGAGGCGCTCACCATCCTGGAAGCTGGCGAGCCAGTCGACGTGATCGTGAGCGACTTGCGTATGCCCGACGTCCACGGCCTCACCTTCCTGAAGCAGGCGCGCGAGCTGTACCCGAGTACCGAGCGCATCATTCTGACGGGCCTCCCGGATCCCGATTTCGCGCGCTCTACTGGCGGTTCGGAGCAGCTCATTCTCAAGCCGTGGACGAAGACCGAGCTTATCGAAGCCGTCGAAAATGCCGTGCGTCGCCGGCGAGAGTCTGGCACGGGCCAGTAGCGCTCGCGCACGTGCTCATTGTCAATCAGCAGGAAGTCACACAAGCGCTCACGATGCACCGAGCAATTGGCGTGATGCGCGAGACGCTCGTGGCGCTCGAGCAGGGACAGGCGATCCAGCCGCTCCGCATGATGATGAGGCTGCCCGGCCATCGCGGTGGGTTCTGGATCATGCCGAGTTACGCGGGCGCTCCAGCGACGCTCGGCGTCAAGGTTCTCACTGCGTTTTCAGGCAATGCGGGAACGCCCTATCACACGCACCAGGGTGCGGTGCTCGTGTTCGGTGATCATGGGGAACTGCTTGCCGTCGTAGACGCGACGGCGACGACCGCGATCCGGACCGCAGCGGTGTCTGCTGTCGCGACGGATGCGCTGGCACGCGCGGACTCGCATGTGCTGGCAATTCTGGGCTCGGGCGCGCAAGCGACATCGCACGTCGAGGCGATCACCGCGGTTCGTCAAATCTCGGAGATTCACGTGTGGAGCAGGGTCCATGCGAATGCGGAGCGCTTTGCACGCGACGTGGAGGCTCGTCTTCGTATTCACGTTGCGGCGTGCACGTCCGTCGAGGCGGCAGTACGTGACGCGGACGTCGTCTGCACGACGACCGGCGCACACACACCAATTCTCGAGGGGGCGTGGCTGCGTCCAGGCACGCACGTAAACGCAGTCGGTTCCGGCTCGGCGACGGACCGCGAAGTCGACGGTGCGACGGTTCGCGTGGCGCGAGTGTTCGTGGACCGCATGGAGTCGGCAATGCGTGAAGCGGGCGATCTGCTGCTCGCGATCGAGGAAGGCGCGGTGGAGGCCGGCGATTTTGCTGGCGACGTTGGCGCCGTGCTGGCCGGCCATGTGATCGGGCGTCGCACGCTCGAGGAGATTACGCTGTTCAAGTCCGTTGGCTTGGGCGCGGAGGACGTTGCGGCCGCGCGCGCTACGTACGACGAGTGCTTGCGACTCGGGTTGGGGCGCGAGGTCGCGTTTTAGTTTGGCGCTGACGGAGGTCGCTCGCGTCTTCCTCAAGCTCGGCGTCACGGCGTTTGGCGGGCCCGCGGCGCACGTCGCAATGATGGAAGAAGAAGTCGTGCGCCGGCGCGCATGGTTGTCGCGCGAGGAGTTCGTGGACTTCGTCGGCGCGACGAATCTCATTCCGGGGCCCAACTCCACCGAGCTTGCGATCCACATCGGTTTCGTGCGCGCGGGGTGGCCAGGTCTTCTCGTGGCTGGCGCCTGCTTCATTTTGCCCGCGGCGATCATCGTCGGCATTCTTGCGGCGGCGTACGTGCGATTCGGCGCGCTGCCCGAGGCCACTCGGCTGCTCTACGGCGTGAAGCCCGTCGTCATCGCGGTCGTGCTGCAGGCACTGTGGCGGCTTGGCCGGACCGCCGTGAAATCTTTGCGACTTGCGGCGATTGGTGTCGCGTCCGTCATCGCAGTGGCGTTTGGCATCAGCGAGTTGATCGTGCTCGCTATCGCGGGTGCGGTCGCAGCGATTGCGGCCACACCGAAAGCTGGCGATGAGGGCGGTCGAGCGCCGGTGATGGTCGGAGGCCTTGTGTCCAAACTCACGGCGCCGGTGACAGGCGTCTCGGTTGCGGTCGGTGGGGCGGCGGTTGCGGGACTGTGGCCGCTCTTTGCGGTGTTCTTGAAGATCGGCGCTGTCCTTTTTGGCAGCGGGTACGTGCTGCTGGCGTTCTTGCGCACCGACCTCGTCGAGCGCCTGCATTGGATCAGCGAGCGACAGCTGCTCGACGCCGTGGCTGTCGGACAGATCACGCCTGGTCCAGTGTTTACGACGGCAACGTTCGTTGGCTATCTCGTGGCTGGCGCGCCCGGAGCGGCGGTTGCGACGCTTGGCATTTTCCTGCCGGCCTTTCTGTTTGTGGCGCTCAGCGGCCCGCTGATCCCTCGTATTCGCCGGTCGCCAACGGCCGCTGCGCTGCTCGACGGAGTCAACGTCGCGTCGCTTGCGTTGATGGGCGTTGTCACGTGGGTTTTGCTGCGCTCCGCGATCATCGATGCGCCTACGACGATCATCGCCTGCCTCAGCGCGCTGCTATTGATGCGGTACAAGGTCAATAGCGCGTGGCTGGTACTTGCTGGAGGCATTTCCGGACTGCTGTTAGGGTGACGACTGCAGCTTGGGCTCACAATGGTTCAGATACGGGTTGTCATCCCGCAGGAGCGAAGCGACTGGGTGGTATCAACCGGTGATCCACCATCGCGGCGCTGTGAATCGGCCGCGCGCGACACATCGTGTGTCTCGAGCGCGTGAGCGCTGAGTCGGAAGTCAGGCAAAACACCTGGCGGAGTGTGCTCTCCGTCCGGGACGCACCGTAGATCTGTGCCTATCACGGAGCAATCCGTGAGCATCCGCCACATCTGCGCAAATCCGCGTTCGAGTTGTTCACCGGCTCGTCGAAGTGTGGTGGGCGATGCATTGCAACAGCCTTCACGCGGATTTACGCGGATGCGACGGATCGACGCGGATCCTCGGCAACGGCTCCCTGTGCGCGCGCGTCCGGTCAGCGCGCGGTCGACCGCGTGACCGAGATGCCGCAGTGGCTCTTGGAAGGGGACGATCGCTGAACCGTGGATCCCGACACACGTTCGCTGCGCTCGCGCTTGCGGGATGACATTCATTCGCACACACCTGCCCGTCAAACGCCGCCGTTGCTTCAGGGCGCCTTACTAACCCTGACCGTGAGTGTCTTGCCGGGGACCGTCCCCTGCGACTTTGGATAGGGCAAAAGGTCCGTCGCTTCGAACA
>JBDTXZ010000366.1:0-4714 GCA_040005935.1 bacterium
GTTCGGCGCGTTGCGTCTCGTAGATCCGACAGCAGAGGAGGCAGACGTTGTCTTTCCCCTGCGGCACCCGGAGCCGATCGACCGTGATATCAAGCGTCTTCGTCGCCTCGTGCGCGACGGCGTGCCGACGGTCATTCTCTGCGACAACGAAGGGCAGTGCGAGCGGCTCGACGAACTGCTCAATGAAGACACGCGCGACCCATCGCCGGCCGCGCTCGTCGTCGGTGCGTTGGGTGGCGGATGGCTGCTCCCCGTTGGCGATCGTGAGAAGGGGATGCGCATCCTCACGGATCACGAAATCTTCCGGCGTGAACGGCGAGTTCGCCGGGCGCGACGTTACGTCAGTGGCGGCGTGGATTCACTCGCGCTCAAGCTTGGCGATTATGTCGTGCATCTCGAACACGGGGTGGGAATTTATCGCGGCATCGAGACGATTTTCGTCGGGCAAAGCACCATTGAAGTGGCGGTTGTGGAGTACGAGGGCGGCGATCGGCTGAACGTTCCGCTCTATCGCATCGACCAGATCGAGCGCTATCGGTCGGCTGATGATATCAACGACGATGCGCCGCCTCCACGTTTGCACAAGCTCGGTGGCAAGCGCTGGGGGCAGCAACGCGATCGCACGCGCGCTGCGATTCAGGAAATGACGCTGGAGTTGCTCGACCTGTATGCGCGACGCAAAGTGGCGTCACGTCCGGCGCACGTGCCGGATACGGCGTGGCAGCGGCAGCTCGAGAGCAGCTTTCTCTTTGAGGATACACCCGATCAGCGCAAGGCCACGACCGACGTGAAGTCGGACATGGAGAGCACACGACCCATGGATCGCTTGCTCGTTGGCGACGTCGGCTATGGCAAGACGGAGATTGCCGTCCGCGCGGCGTTCAAGGCGGTGCAAAGCGGGCGGCAGGTGGCGGTCCTCGTTCCGACGACCATTCTCGCCGACCAGCACGCGCGCACCTTTCAGGAGCGCCTCGCGGACTTTCCCATCAAGGTCGCGGTGATGAGTCGCTTCCAGTCGGCCAAGGAGCAGGCGGTCACGCTCGTGGAACTGGCGGAGAAGAAGGTGGACATCGTCATCGGCACGCACCGGCTGCTCAGTCCCGATGTTCAATTCGCCGATCTCGGCGTCATCATTGTGGACGAGGAACATCGGTTCGGCGTGAAGCACAAGGAGCGGCTCAAGCAACTCAAGCTCGAGACCGACGTGTTGACGCTTACCGCGACGCCGATCCCCCGCACGCTGCACCTGTCGCTCGCCGGCCTCCGCGACATGACGCTTATGCAGACACCGCCACGCGATCGATCGCCCGTGCTCACGTTCGTCGAGCCCATCGATGAGGCGCTGATCGACGAGGGTATCTCGCGCGAACTCGATCGCGGCGGACAGGTGTTCTTCGTCCATAACCGCATCGAGACCATCGTCGCGCATGCGGACATGATCCGCCGCATCGTGCCTCGCGCGCGAGTCGCCGTCGCGCATGGGCAGATGAAAGAGCGCGATCTCGAAGACATCATGCACAAGTTCGTGGGCGGAGAGATCGATGTGCTCGTCTCCACCCTCATCGTCGAAAGCGGCCTCGACGTGCCGAACGCCAACACGATGTTCGTCAATCGTGCCGACCACTTCGGACTGGCCCAACTGTATCAACTGCGCGGACGTGTGGGCCGGTCGCACCGGCGCGCGTACTGCTACCTGCTTGTTCCTGACACGGTGGATCCCGAAGCGGAGCGCCGCCTGCAGGTGCTCGAACATCACACCGAGCTCGGCGCCGGTTACAAGATCGCGCTCAAGGACATGGAAATGCGCGGCGCCGGGAATCTCCTCGGCGCTGAGCAGTCGGGTTATGTCCATGCGGTGGGTTTCGACCTGTACCTCCGCATGCTCGACGAAACCGTCACCAGGCTGATGCGGGGTGATGCGGCGCCAAAGCCTCGTCCGTCTGACGTGTCCATGGACATCCCGGCATACCTGCCGGACGATTACATCGAAGCACAGGACGCCAAGCTTGACGTGTACAAACGGCTTGCACGCTTCGAAACACCGGGCGAGATCGAGGCGCTCCGCGGTGAAATGCGCGACCGTTTTGGCGCCATTCCTGCCGCCGCCGAAGCGATGCTCGGCATGGCACTTTTGCGTGTTACCGGAGGCATTCTCGGGATCGAAGGGATCCTGGTGCGCGGAGAAGAGGCCCGTATTACCTTTAGGGATTCTGCGGTACCG
Organism: bacterium; assembly: GCA_040005935.1. Taxonomy (GTDB): domain Bacteria; phylum Gemmatimonadota; class Gemmatimonadetes; order Gemmatimonadales; family Gemmatimonadaceae; genus AG11. The sequence goes on from JBDTXZ010000366.1 coordinate 2,222, forward strand.
CGCATGAAAGGGCTGTCCGCGGCGTTCAATGAAGTTCAGTTTCAGGCGGAAGTGCGGCGTGCGCACCCGCTTTCGCTCAAGCTCACGCGGCTCGGGGGCGCCCAGCTCCTCGAAGGGCTCGTGCGCGCACTGCGGGCGGTAGTCTAACGCTCGCTTCATTTCTTCCCGACGACAGCTTTTCTCATGAAACCTGCTTCGCTTCTAGTCCTTGCCCTGAGTGCGACGACGCTCGCCGCCTGTGATGGGCTTCGCGAGGCCTTCTCGGCTCATACGGACGTCGTTGCGTCCGCCGCCTCCCAGCAGCTCTCAGTCACCCGCTTGGGTGACCTGCTCGGCAAGGCCAAGATGCAGATTCCACTCAACCGCGACGTCGCGCTGCTGATCGCGCGCGATCTATGGGTGCCGTACCAGCTGCTCGGCGTTGCCGCGGCTCGCGGCGATTCGCTCAAGGATCCCAAGGCGATCCAAACGTCGGCGTCGGCGATGCTCGAGAACGCCAAGCTTGGCCGCTTCATGGAATCGGTCGCCGCGAAACTGCCGGCCGATTCCGGTTCCGAAGCGTCCTATCTGGCGGCGAAAGGCGGCCTCTATTCGGCTCGCCACATTCTCTTCGACGTTCCGCAGGGCGCCTCACCCGTCGTGAAAGAGACGGTGCGCAAGAAGGCCGAGGGCATCCGCGCGACGCTCACCACGGCGAATTTCGCCGAGATGGCCAACAAGTACAGTACGGATCCGGGCAACGTCCAGCGGAAGAACGGCGGCGAACTTGGCGTATTCCCGGGTGGCGGCATGGTCAAGCCGTTTGGCGACGCGCTGGCCAAACTCGCTCCCGGACAGATTTCGCCACTCGTGGAAACGCAGTTCGGCTTCCACATCATTCAGCGCAACACATGGGATAAGGCCAAGACCGACTATCTCGCGCAATCGAGCGGCCGCAGCCGCCAGGTCGCGGAGAGTACGTACATCGCCGAAGTCCAGAAAAGTGCCGACATCAAGCTGAAGAGCGATGCCGCGACGACGTAAGGAAATCGCGAAGGACCCGATTTCTGGTCGCGCCAACAAGAACGTCGTCGCAACGTTCAAGGGCGGCGAAGTCACGGGTGGCCGTCTGGCGCTCGTGCTGCTCGCATCGCCGCAGAGTGGTCGCTTGGTGCAGCAGATCCAGGGCGCGCCCGATTCGTTGGTCAATCAGTATGTCACGAACATGGCGCAGCGCGAAGTGCTGCTGAAGCGTGCGGATAGCGCCAAGATCGTCGTGACGCCGGAAGAGCTGGCCGGTCTGCAGCGCGATTTCCTTCAGGCCGTCGTCCAGAGTTGGGCGGCGCTTGGCGTTGATCCCAAGGCACTGGCAGACAGTGGGAAGACACCGGCTGATCGCGAGAAAATCGCGGCGGCGCGCGTTGAGCGGTTTCTGGATCGCGTGATGGCCGGCGAGATCCAGCCCCTGCCGATTCCGTCTCCGCTGCAAATCGTGCTCATGGACAAGTTTGACGCCAAGGTGAACGCCGCCGGCATCGATCGCGCGTTGGAGCGCGCAGCCACGCTGCGCGTCGCGACTGACTCTGCACGTGCCGCAGCCGCGCCGAAATCAGAAGTGCCGCTGCCCGGCGCGCCGCCAGCTGCGGGCGCGAACAAACCTTCTGGTGCCGTTCCGGTGCCTAAGAAGCCGTAACGACGTAGAGAATGAGCGGGTGGGGCAACCCCACCCGCCAACGAGCGGCCCGGACCTTCATGGCCGGGCCGCGTGTATTTGAGACTATGCATCTCCGACTCGCTCTGACAGCCGCAGCCTTCGTGGCAGCCGCCCCAGTCCTTCGCGCGCAGGTGCCCGCGACGACGACCACTATGCCGGCTCTGCAGCCCGTGGGCGGCTCTCCAGTCACGCTGCCGCTCGATCGCGTGGTCGCCGTCGTCGGCGACGCCATCATCACGCAATCGAACCTGCAGGAGCGCCTGATTCAGAAGCGCGCCGACGGCGTCCAGTTCCCCACGGACTCCACGGCGTTTCGCGCCCTCGCGCTGAGCGTCGCAAATGAGTTGGTCGACGAGGAATTGCTCCTGCAGAAGGGCAAGGACCTCAAGGTCGAGGTCCCCGATGTCGACGTGAACAGCACGGTGGATAGGCAGTACAAGGAAGTCCGGAAAAAATTCGGCAGTGACGCCGAGTTCCGTTCCGAGCTGTCCAAGGCGGGCTACGGCACGCCAGAGGAGTACAAGAAGTTTCTCGCCGACGGAATCAAGCGTTCCGAAACCATCACGCGCACCATTAAAAAGCTGCGTGAAGACGGCAAGATGACACAGGCCAATATCACCGACGCCGAGGTCGCGGAGGCGTACGAGCGCACCAAGGCCTCCATGCCCAAGCGTGAAGCCGCGGTCACGTGGCGGCAGGTCATCATCCCGCCCAAGCCGTCACCCGCTGCCAAGGAATTCGCGCGTGTCAAGGCCGAGTCCCTGCTCGCGGAGCTCAAGTCTGGCGGCGATTTTGAGAAG
>JBDTXZ010000367.1:0-4706 GCA_040005935.1 bacterium
GAAGACGCGGCTCCTTGGGCAGCAGGTCGAACAGGCGTTTCGGGCCGTCAGTAGGCACGGTTGGGATTTCGGACGGTATGCGATCTTCGGTTTCGCCCGCGCCGCCGTAGCCGAGTGCGTCTGTGGTGAGTCGCAGCGTCCACGCGCCAATCGCGTCGGCGCGCACGGGAACATTCATCGTATGATCGCACAGGTTGAATGCACAGAAGAGTGCACGCCGTGAGCGGGTCGCGTCGTAGATATCGTCCTGCAATGGCATCAACCGCAGTGCGGTGAACCATTCAGCGTCGCCCTGCACATGCGTCTCGCTTGCACCGGGCTTGAGTGCTGGCTCTTCGCGCCTGAGTGCCAGCAGTTCGCGGTACACCGAGAGAAGCCGCGACCCTTCGAGTGTCTCGCGCTTTGCCCAATCCAGCCGACTGCGCACGAACGTGTCCCCGGATTGCGGATCGACTTGCTCTTCGTGGCTGCCATTGCCCTCAAATTCCTTCTTTCGGCCAGCGCGCACCGCGTCGATGAGCCCAGCGTCGCTGTGGTCGATGAAGTAGAAAAATGGCGACGTCTCGCCGTATTCCTCGCCCATGAAGAGCAACGGCACATACGGCGACAGCAGCACCAGCGCGGCCGCGAGGCGCTGCTTGTCCGGTTCCACGAGCGACGCCAACCGCTCGGCGTTTGGCCTGTTGCCCACCTGGTCGTGATTCTGCGCCGAGACGATGAAGCGTTGGCGAGGGACGCCGGTGGGAGAGCGGCCGTGGAGGCGATCGCGGTGTGGTGCGTATCGTCGCGCGTAAAAGAACGGCTCGCGATAGACGTCGGCCACTGTCGCGATGCCCTTGAAGTCCTGATAGTAGCCGTTCGCTTCGCCGGTGAGCGTGGTGTGGATCGTGTGATGAACGTCGTCCGACCACTGTGCGTCGAGGCCGAATCCGCCCTGTTCCGGCGAACGCACCAGACGCGGATCGTTGAGGTCACTCTCGGCCATGAGCTGTACTTTGCGCCCGAGCTGTCGCCCGAGTGCGTGTACCTCGTCCGACAGTTCCTCGAGAAACGCGTGCGAGCCGAAGTCGAAGATGCCCTGCACCGCGTCGAGGCGCAGTGCGTCGATGTGCAGCTCGGACAGCCAATAGAGGGCGTTGTCGTGTGCCCAGCGGCGCACGTTGTCACTTCCTGCGCCGTCGTAATTCACCGCGCTGCCCCAGGGCGTGCGATAAATATCCGTGAAGTATGGGCCGTAGCGTGCGAGGTAGTTCCCTTCCGGGCCCACGTGATTGTACACGACATCGAGCACGACGGCGATTCCATAGGCGTGCGCGGCGTTGACGAAGCGCTTGAGTCCCTCGACGCCACCGTAGGATTCCTGCGGCGCGTAATGATGCACGCCGTCGTAGCCCCAATTGCGGCGTCCGGGAAACGAGGCAACCGGCATGAGTTCGACGGCGGTGATACCGAGTGCCACGAGCTCGTGTAGTCTCGAAGCGGCCGCTTCGAATGTGCCCTCTGTGGTAAACGTGCCGACGTGGATCTCGTAGATCACGAAGTCGGCGAGCGAGAGTCCGCGCCAGGCGTAGTCGGTCCAGACGAAGGCGTCCGGGTCGACTACTTCGGAGAGCGCGTGGACGCCATCTGGTTGCGAGCGGCTTATCGGATCCGGGAGCGGATGGCCGCCGTCGATGCGGTAGCCGTAGCGGTCGCCGGCACGTGCTTTCGCGACGGTTGCCTCCCACATGCCGCGGTCTGTCTCGGACTTCGTGAGCGCGTAGTCGCCGGCGGCGTCGCCTGTGGCGATGTGCACCGACATGGACGTCGCATTTGGTGCCCAGACGCGGAATGTCACGCCATTTGGCAGGACGCTGGCGCCGCGGTGCAGCGTCCAGGTCAGTCCTTCCGTTGCGACGTCGCCGTGCCGCGCCCACTCGATGCTGACCGGGTAGGTCACGCGTTACGCTCCGCCGGCGTTGGCAGTGGCTCGGTGGGTGGTGCGTGTTGAGGGAGATTGTGCATGAGAGTAATCATTGCTCGGAGGCTCTTCGAGATCGAGCCTTGACGTTGATCATTTGGTGGCTTTGCAAGGCGATCGAGTGACTGCTGCCGCTCTGTCCACCAACTGATTCCATCGACGAAACAGGCACCGGGAGGCCGTCTGTCCGACTGGTCGTCCGCTGCAGTCGCGGAACGGAGCCGTCGTCACCCATTGAACTTGCGCCGAAAGGGTGTCAGTATCTGCGTTCTTCTAGCGTGTCCATCTTTGAGCTGACCGGGTGCACACGAACAATCGCCGAGCCAGCAACCTTACACGGGAGTCGGTCGTGAAAAAATTACTCGCAGCAGCCGTATTCGCTGGGGCTGTGTTCGCCGCAGCGTGCTCGGAGACCATGCCGACCGCACCGAACACACTGCAACCGTCCTTCGACCGCAATCAAACGCCCGGGTCGAAGATTTCGTCGAGTACCACTCTCGATGCGTGTGGCTACTTCGTCGGCGTCCAGACCGCCAACAAGACTTCCGTGAATGGAACTCTCCACTCCGACAATGGAACGTGGTCTGGCGTCTCTAACAACTATGTTAACACACCGGTCGCGAGCCTTGGCGCGGTATCTGGCTCGTACACCGATAGCTACAACCTGGACCCCTTGACTGGATACATCAGCAACGGCTCCGAGACCTTCAGGTCGAACGCGGGCACGATCACGCAGTCATTCGCGTTTGACGCTACGGGGTGGCACGTCTCGGTCACGGCGACAGGCAGTCTTTCGTTCCTGACGAGCGACACAAACGGAAATTGCTACACTGGCCCGTTCCCGCGCCCGTGATCATGCCACCGCGATCACAGTAACGCGATTCACGAAACCCCGAATCGGGGCGCTGGTGTTCGCAGGGCGATAGCCGAATGCATGATCGAACCGGCGCGGTCGTCACGGCTGGCGCCAGCGTAAGTACCCGAAGACTTTCGCTCTCACCGTCAACAGGCTTCCGGATCACGGCATTGTGAGTGGTTCAGCGATTCCGCTGGGCAGCTGTCCCCATCACCGGTCCATCTGATGAGCGCACCGCTGCCGATTCGCAGAAGGATGATCGTACTCGCTGCGGTCGCCGCCGCCGGTGCAGTTCTGTTCCTGCCGCTGCTTTCCGCGGGGAGTCATCAGCCAGTTACCGCTGTCGCGGGATTCGCCCTCGTCCTTACAGTTGTGGCGACGCTGGCGGCGTGGCCGGGGCTCCGGTGTGCTGACGTCGTTGGCCTGCCGATGCCGTATCTGCGCCGGCTCGATGGAGTAGACCAGGCGATTCCGCCGCGCGCGCTCATGGTGAGTGCGGCGTGGGGAATCGCACTCGGCGCCAGCGGAGCGATCGCGCTTCGCGTCATCCATGCGCCTGCGTTTCCCGGAAGCCTCCTTGCCCGCATCCTCTCGGTTGTGTGCGTCGCTGGGACGCTCGAGGTCGTTCTGCATCTAGGTATCATGAGCATCGTCACGTGGCTCGCGCGCGGACGCCGTTGGCTTGGTGTCGTCGCGGCCACCGTGGTCTTTGTCCTGTTGCAGTCGACGGGGGGAGCGCTCGATCATCCGATTGCGGTGATTCTCATTTCCAGTATCGCGAATGTCGCGACGGGCTTGGTGGTCGGATGGCTCTACGCATCGTACGGATTGGAGTTCGCTGCGATTTGCCGAGCGCTCGCCTATTTGATTCCGGTGCTCGCGCTGTAGCCGGCGCGGCACCGCGTCGGTGTGGTTGGCGGTGTCACGGGCGTCCGCGTTGCGAGGGTGCTGTACAGCCTGTCGCTGATTCCCATTGGGTTGGGGCACTTCAAGTACGTCGACGCGACGACGGTGCTGATTCCCCAATGGATGCCGTGGCACGTCGGTTTGGCGTGCGCGACGGGCGCCGCGTTTATCGCGGCAGGCTGGCCCTGTGCGTTGGCGCGTTTGCGCGGTTGGCTCCAACGCCGTCCACCCTGCAGTTCGCAATGTTCGGGCTGATCGTCTGGTGTGGCTGACTGGAGGCCAGGCGCGCATCTTGTCAGGGTGACCGATCGCCCTGCCCTCAATATCGCCCTCGCTGGCCGCCATCGCATTCACCGCCACCTGCTCCGAGCATCCATCGCGGACCATAGGCGGATCGTCTACGACGACGGTCATTTCCTGCCGCGCCCGAACCTGATCTCTGAATCGCTGAAGCCGAAGCATCCTGTCGGCCCTGGGTCGGGCCGATGACGGCAGCGAGTGACGTCCAGCGACTTTCAGTCGCGCTCGCGGGGCGCTACGCGGTCGAGCGCGAGATCGGCAGAGGCGGCATGGCGACCGTGTACCTCGCGCTCGATCTGAAGCACGATCGCCAGGTCGCCATCAAGGTCCTTCATCCGGAAATTGGCGCGGCGCTGGGCGCAAGTCGCTTTCTGCTCGAGATCAAGACAACAGCCAACCTGCGCCATCCGCACATCGTCCCGCTGTTTGACTCGGGGGAAGTCCAGCTCGCGCCGCGAACGGCTGGTGAAAGTGCAGAGACGCTCCTGTACTACGTCATGCCGCTCGTCGAGGGGGAATCGCTGCGTGCACGAATCGATCGCGACAAACAACTCCCGATCGAAGAATCGCTTCGCATTGCCAGCGAGGTTGCCGATGCGTTGAGCTATGCGCACGCTCGCGGCGTCGTGCACCGCGACATCAAGCCCGAGAACATCATGATCGAGGGCGGCCACGCGGTGGTGG
>JBDTXZ010000368.1:0-4700 GCA_040005935.1 bacterium
TCGACACCGCGCGCTACGATGCTGTCGTCATGCTTGATTCCTCGGCGGCTGACCTCGCACCGACCATTGCGCGCTACGTCGCGACGGGCGGAGGGTTGGTTGTAGACGGCAGTGCGCTCGCACTGGAGCCGCTGCGTGCGCTTGCACCAGCGCGCGCGAGCGATCGTTTGCCAGGACGCATTCTTCTGGCGGAGGACTCTGTGACGCCGCGAGATCTGCCTTTGCGAGCGCTCACCGCCGTGCGGCTTGATGCGATTACGCTCGAGCGTCAGGCGGCGGGGCCAGCGTTGGCGGCGAGGCGCGCTGGCATGGGCCGCGTTCTCGCGGTTGGCTACGACGAGAGCTGGCGCTGGCGCATGCTCGGCGGCAACGGCGGTGTTGCGGCGCATCGGCGGTGGTGGTCGAGTGCGGTTGGCTCCGTTGCGCCTGAGCGTTCGCGCATGTCTTCTGCGCCGGGCGACGCGGCGCCACTCGCGTCATTGGTGTCCGCGCTCGGCGCGCCATCCAATGCCGTCGAGGGCCGAGCTCGTGCGACGGGAAGTGCGTTACCTCTCATGCTGCTCCTGCTCATTGCCGCGTGTCTGCTCGTCGAGACGGCGTCGCGGCGCTTTCGTGGTGAACGATGAGTTCTGTTGCGTATATCTCGCACGCCGACTGCGGCGGTCACGACACCGGTTGGGGTCATCCCGAGCACGTCGGCCGACTGCGCGCCATTCCGCGCGCCCTTCGCGACGACATGGATCTGTATCATCTCCTCGATCATCGCGAGGCGCGTCATGCGTCGCCTGACGAGTTGGCGATCGTGCATGATCCGGCTTACGTCGCTGCGGTGGAGGCGTTAGTCGAACGAGGTGGCGGACGCCTCGACGCCGATACGGTGGCGAGTCCAGGCTCCTGGCGCGCTGCGACCGCGGGTGCGGGCGCCGTGCTCGACGCGATCGACCTCGCGTTCGGCGAGGGGCCATCGCGGAGTTTTTGTGCGGTGCGTCCTCCAGGACATCATGCGCTTCGCGCGCACTCCATGGGATTTTGCCTGTTCGGCAATGTTGCACTTGGTGCGCAATACGCGCGCGCGAAACATGGCGCGGAGCGCGTGTTGATTGTCGATTGGGACGTGCATCATGGCAATGGGACGCAGGCGCTCGTGGAGCAGACGGCGGACATTCACTTTGTGTCGATGCACCAGTGGCCGTGGTATCCCGGCACTGGTGCGGCGGACGATCGTGGGCCGCACGAGAACGTGTGGAACGTGCCGTTGTCGGGTGGTCTGGCGCGGGAGCGTTACGTGGAAGCGTTGCTGTCCGCCGTGGATGCAGCGACGGTGGGGTTTACGCCGGATCTCGTGTTGCTCTCGGCCGGGTTCGATTCGATGGCTGGCGATCCGCTTGGGAACTTCACGCTGGAGCTCGACGATTTCGATTTGTTGACGCGCGAGATGGTGTCGCGAGCCGAGCAGTGGTGCGGAGGACGGCTTGTGAGCGCACTCGAGGGCGGGTATGCGCCGGAACGGCTCGGCGTGGCGTGTGTGCGGCACATGAGGGCGTTGGTCTAACCGATTTGATCGACGCCACGATCCCGGACCGATCGACGACGACATCGAGCTCGACGAGGATATCGATCTCGACTGGGTGCGTTTGTTATGAATCGACGGTGAACTAAACGTCGATGAGCGGTTTCGAGGATGGGCGGTGAATTGAGGCGATGCATGGCGGCCCCCGGGTGGTGCAGATCCTTCGACTCGCTGCGCTCGCTCAGGATGACAAGGACTCGCTGCGCTCGCTCAAGATGACAACAGGCGCTTCACGGGCCCGACTGTCCGGCCCGCGCGAGGCGTCGTATCTTCCGAGCTTACAGGTGACTGGAGCAAACGGTTGGCCTTGAATTTGTTCGGCGTGACAGTCAACGACGCCCACATGGCACAGGTGGGCGCGGACACCGAGATCATTGTGGTGCGTGACCTCGCCGCCATCTGCGGGCGCACCGAGTATCACCGAGCGGAACTCGGCGACGATGCAGTCATGCGGCAAAGCGACGTCGTCGCTGCGTTCGGCGCGCGTGGACCCGTGCTCCCGGCGCCCGTAGGCGTTGTCTTCCGCGCCGCCGACAGTGTCGTGCGCTGGCTCGAGTTGCACTACAGTGCGCTGACGGACGCTCTCACCTTCGTCGAGAATCGCGTTGGCGCGCGGGTGCACATCTCGCGTATCGACGTGAACGATTCCTCGGTCCCCGCCGTGACGGGTGGCGAGGATCGGCGAGCCCGGCGAGACGTCAATCTCCCGCCTGAGGTGGACGTGGACGCAGCCGCGGCAGAAAGCCTCCGCATTCTCCGAACCTCCGCCGTGGCGACTATTCCGTTGCGCGCCGATCGCGCAGCCGGTGTCCTGCTGAGCGCGGCGTTTCTTGTCGAACAGGATCAATGGCAGCAGTTCCGGGGAGAGGTCGACGCGCAGGCGAAGCTCACCACGGCGGTCCGCTTCGAGCTCACCGGGCCCTGGCCGCCATACGACTTCGTACAAATGCAGCTCGGGGCCTAGCAGTGTTCTGCCCGGAATGTGGAACGTGGAATCGCGCGCACGCCGCGGTGTGTAGCCGGTGCGCCAATGCGCTTCCGGCCCTCGATGTGGCGCCCAAGGAAAAGCCCGACGAGGAGATTGGCGCACTGCGCCGCGCAACGGGAAGCCGTTATCGGATCCTCCGCCGACTGGGCAGTGGCGGCATGGCCACCGTGTATCGTGCGGAGCAAATGCCCCTTGGCCGCGACGTCGTCGTGAAGGTGCTGCACGCTCATCTTGCGCGCGATGCGGAGATGGCGGAGCGGTTCCGGCGTGAGGCGGAGGCGGCTGCGCAATTGGTGCATCCATTCATCTGCCCGTTGCTCGACTTCGGGCGATCGGGCGAGATCACGTACATCGTGATGCCATACCTCGGCGGCGGGTCCCTTGCCGACAGGGTGCAGAAGGATCGCGCCGTCGCGCCGACGGTGATTGCCGCTGCCGCAGCACAGGTTGCGGTTGGCCTCGACCACGCGCATCGTCGCGGTGTGGTGCATCGCGACGTAAAGCCTGACAACGTCCTCTTTGACGACGATGGCAACGCGTTCATCACCGACTTCGGCATCGCGACGGCGCGCTTTCATGGCCGCCTCACCGCAACCGGTCGCGCGATGGGCACGCCGCACTACATGAGTCCCGAACAGGCGATGGGGAAACTCGTCGACGGTCGAAGTGATCTCTACGCGCTTGGCGTCGTGATGTATGAAGCGCTGGTGGGCTTTCCGCCGTTCGATGGCGCTGATGCGTTCTCCGTCGGTTACAAGCACGTGCACGAGAAGCCCGTGAGCCTCTCCGAGGTGGATTCGCGCCTGCCTGCGCCCCTTGTCGACGTGGTGATGCGTTGTCTCCAGAAGTCGCCGGACGACCGCTACGCTCGCGGTGACGCGCTCGCCGATGCCCTGCTCGCCTATCTTGGAACCTGCGACGACGCGGACACACCGCGTCGCATCGCAGGACTTGCCCGTCGCCCCGTGCCCTCAGAACGCGCATGAAGCTCACGCACGAAGTCGTCACGCTCCGCACGAAGAATCCATTCGTCATCGCGCGCGGCGGCGACAGCGAGTATCGCGTCGTTCGCATCACCGTCACGGCGTCCGACGGCAGCACAGGATGGGGCGAAGCGGCGCCGAGCAAGTTTTACGGCGAGACGGCCGATACGGTGGTGCAGGTGCTTCCGATTCTCGCCAGTTCCATCGAAGGCATGGACGGCTGGTCGCTCGAGGCCATGGAGCATGCGCTCGCGCGCGCGATTCGTTTCAACGGATCTGCACGCGCTGGCGTGAGCGCGGCATTGCACGATCTCGTAGGCAAGCGACTCGGAGTGCCGCTGTATAAACTGTGGGGGCTCGACCCCGCCGCGTCGCCGCCGACGAGCTTCACCATCGGCATCGCGCCAGACGAAGCCACTTTACGCCAACGTGTAGCTGACGCCGATCAGTATCCCGTCCTGAAGCTCAAGCTCGGGAGCAATTGGGACGAACGTATCGTGCGTCTTGTGCGCGAGCTGGTGCCCACCAAGGTTTTACGCGTCGACGCAAATGCCGGCTGGACTCCAAAGTCAACACTGCGAATTGTCCCGCTGCTCCAGGAGCTGGGTGTCGAGTTCGTGGAGCAGCCGCTGCATCCCGGTGATCTCGACGGGCTCCGCTTCGTGCGCGAACGCTCGTCCCTGCCGATCGTCGCCGATGAGAGTTGTCTGGTGTCCGGCGACATCCCCAAGCTCGCGGGTGTCGTGGATGGCATCAACATCAAGCTCGCGAAGTGCGGTGGCCTGCGTGAGGCGCTGCGCATGATCGCCACCGCGCGCGCGCACGACATGCTCGTCATGTCCGGTTGCATGATCGAGAGCTCACTCGGCATCACGGCCGCGGCTCACTTCGCGCCGTTGCTCGATTGCGCAGATCTCGACGGCGCGGCGCTGGTCTCGAACGATCCATACGTCGGTGCGACGATCGATGGTGGTGTTATTCGGTTGCCTTCTTCGCCGGGGCTAGGTGTTACTGGGGTTACCAGCGTCTAGATACAATGCCGTTCAGTGAGGGTGCGAATGGATGTCATCCCGCAAGCGTGAGCGCAGCGAGCGCGTGTCGGGATCCTCTGTCCACGCGCTCGAAGAACGCCACAGCGCGACGACAATGGATCCCGACA
>JBDTXZ010000369.1:0-4695 GCA_040005935.1 bacterium
ACGTCGTGTCGATGCCCAGCCGTCCCTCCGCCTCTCCCGCCACGGCGAACGATGCTTCTTCGGACATGACCGTGACGCTGTCGGGCATGTCGAGCAGCCATCGGTAGGCAATCCCCTCGTCGTACGCGCGAAGCTCGAGCGAGTAGCCATCGAAGCTGAGGCGCAGCTCGTTGAAGTGGTCGGGCACCACAGCGCGCTTTGTCGGAGCGACGGGGCGTGCGCTGTCGCGCACGCTGCGGGTAGCATTGGAGCGCACCTGATCGGTGCCACCAAGCATGCGCCCGCCCGCGAGCGTCAGAGAGATGGGCGACACATCGAGCACTGGACGGCCGCGATGGGTGACACTGTATGTCACGCGACCGCCAACGTCGACCGAGAGCACCGTCGCACCATCCGGCGACTGCACCTGATAGTGTCGGGCACGTTGTGCGGCGGCGGGCGCCGCCAGGCCGGCGGAGAGCGAGAGAAGGGCGAGGAAGTGACGCATGCGAATCCGATGGCGAAGTGGGATACGGAGATCGGCGCAACGCCTCAATGAAACCGTTCGCATCCGATTGCTGCGCTGACGTCAGCTCAGCATCGGCGAGACATTCGACGCCGGGATCCGCGTCACGCGCTCAAGGCGGTAGCAGTATCAGCGAGAAGGTGCTACCCAATTTTGGCGCACTTTCCACCGTGAGATCGCCTCCCATGCCACGAGCAAGATCCCTGCTGATCGCGAGCCCCAGGCCGGTTCCCTCCTGAGTGCGAGTGAGCCGAGCGTCGACTTGTACGAAGGGCTGGAAGACACGCTCCAGTTGATCGGCCGCAATACCACGTCCGGTGTCGCCCACTCGAACGACGATGCGCCCCTGGGCAACCGCGCAAGCGAGGGTGATGCTACCATTCGCCTCCGTGAACTTGATCGCATTGCTGAGCAGGTTCAGGACAATTTGCTGCACCTTCTCATAGTCTGCGCGCGCCAGTAATTGAGGATCGCGGTCAGCAACACGGAAACTGAGTTCCTTCGCACGAATCATTGGGGCGACAAGTGCTTCGCATGTCGCGAGCACTTCATCCATCGGGACGTCGGCGATTTGGTATGTCATCGCGCCGGCATCCACCTTTGCGTAATTCAAGACGCCGTTCACGAGGCCCAGCAAATGACGTTGCGCGCGCTGAATGCGTTCCAGGTCACTGACTTGTTCTGCATTGACCGGCCCGCGCACGCCCATCGCGAGGAGCTCTGCGTAGCCGCCGATGGCGTTGAGTGGCGTCCGCAATTCATGGCTCATCATCGCGAGAAATTCGCTCTTGGCCGTGTTTGACCTCTCGGCGGCCCGCCGGGTCTCCTCGAGTGTCGTGATGTCGGTATTCGTTCCAAACCAGTGCACAATCTCTCCATCCGAGTTCCTGATCGGAAACGCACGAGAGAGAAACGAACGAAAGATCCCATCGTGACGGCGAAGTGGAAACGTGTCCTCCCAAGGCACGCCCTCCTCGATCGCCGCGCGCCACCGCTCCAACACTCGCGGGAGTTCCCTCGCATCGTGCACGGTCTGCCACCCCCAACCAGCCATCTCGCGCGGCGTCGTTGCCGTGTAGTCATACCAGCGCTGGTTGTACCAAATGATCGACCCATCCGGTTCAGTCATCCACGCCAGCTGTGGAATGGTGTCCACGATGGTTCGCAACCGCATTTCGCTTTCAGCGACCTGTCGCTCTTTCTGCTTTCGGTCGGTGATATCCTGCACCGAACCGATGAGCCGACCCGGCACACCGAGCGTATTTCGGTGGACATCGCTGCACACTGCAATCCAGTGTACCGTCGTGTCGGGCCAGACCACGCGGCACTCGAAGTTCAACGGCACTCCGGTGCGTTGCGTCTCCCGAAATCTCCGATCAACCTCGGCCCGATCGTCAGGATGTACATGCTCGAGGAACAGAGGGTAGCTCCATTCGGGCAGCAACGCCTCGTGACCGAATGCGCGATCGTGGAGCGCTGACCGTGAGACAACCATGGTCACGAGATCGAGGTCCCATGTCCCGAGTTGACTGGCGTCGAGCGCCAACTTCAGCCGTGCTTCGGTTTCCTCAAGCGACTGCGCCGCCCGCATCGCTTCGGACGTTCGTTGTTCCAACGCGCTCGCGTTCCGTTGCAACTGCTCATTCAGCGATTCGACGGCCTTTCGAGCATGAACCTGCTCCGTCACGTCGACCCCGTGCACGAATACGCCGGATCGACTTCCGTCTGCCTCCGTAAGAGCCGCATACACAAACGAGATGTACCGCTGCTCGGCCGGCAAACCCGGTGTCCGCGCGATCTCAATCGGAACTTCCTGCCCTATGGCGGGCACTCCTGTGTCCATCACGGATTGCAGCAGTTCCTCGAACCCCTGCCCGCGCGCATCAGGAATAGCCTCGAATACCGGCTTTCCGATGATGTCGCGACGTCCGATCAGCTGATAATACGCGTCATTCGCGAGTTCGAAGATGAAGTCGCGCCCGCGAATGACCGCAATGAAGGCTGGCGCCTGGCGGAACAACTCACCGAGCCGCTCCCCTGCTCGCTCCGCGTCGGTCCGGAGGCGCTCCGCCTCAGCAAGCGCGAGGACGTTCGCCGTCGTCTCCTGCACCACAACGAGTACGCCACCGATAGACCCATCGTCGTCGCGCACCGGACTATACCCATACGTCCACCAGACGTCCTCGACCCGTCCATTCCGTTCAATAGGGACGAGATGGTTTTCATGCCACGTCGCTTCACCTCCGTCGAGTATCGCCTCGACCTCCGGTCCGATGATGGGCCAAATCTCAGCCCAATGTTCACGACCACGCGCTCCAAGGGCGGCGACATCGCGCCCTGTCGTTCCGAAGCTGGGCAAATAGCCGTCGTTATATATCTGGATGAGGTCCGGACCCCACCAGAGAAACATCGGATGACGTGAGCCGAGCATCATCGCGACGAGAGCTCGTAAGCTCTGCGACCACATCGACACTGGGCCCAGCGGAGTCGCGCTCCAGTCGAACGCGCGGCACCGTCTGCACATCTCACCCTGACCGACGAATGGACTCAGGGTAACTGCGACGATCTGCGACGTAACACGATCGGGTGCGCGCACGCTCATTCTCACTCCGTGTCAACCGCGACAACGTTTCGCTTCACTCGGGACGAGAGAATTTGAGTTTGCACACGTAGAGACACAAGACATTCAGTACGCCCGAAGTGAGGTCAGTTGGTACGCTATCGTGCATACAGCACTCTTCGTAATTCGAAGCTGCGCGCCGACACGCTTCCGTCCGCGTTCATCTTAGGATTAGTAGCTGAATTGGGAACGCCGTCGAAACCCACTTGCGACCGGAATGGCGCGCAAGGCGAGGTCAGGGCACGACCACGCAACCGCCGTTTAACCCGCGTCTACCTCGCGCTTCGACCGAAGCACGTCAGTGAGCTCCTCAGTCAACTGCTGCGTCAGCTGAGGCCGACCGTCAAATTTCGCGGGCGTGTTCTGAAAGAGCGCGATTTTCGGCGCGCCGCCATCGACGACCGCGATGAGACTCTGCATGGCGTTGCGCTCCGGCATCAGCTCGGACTTGCCTGGCGGAACCATGCTCGCCACGGCGCGAAGCAGCGCGACACCTCCACCGAGATCACGCACCTCACGGACTCTGGCGACATACGCCGCCGTTGGATGATCCTTGA
Organism: bacterium; assembly: GCA_040005935.1. GTDB lineage: Bacteria > Gemmatimonadota > Gemmatimonadetes > Gemmatimonadales > Gemmatimonadaceae > AG11. Next base: position 3,683 of record JBDTXZ010000369.1, read on the forward strand.
AAATGCCTCCGAGCTCCTTGGCGATCGCGGCGCGGCCGTCCAATGGCGAGCCGTCAAAGCCCACCGTGCTTCCGTGCTCCGCAAACTGTGCGGCGAAGGCATCGGCGTCGCGCGCGTTCCAGGCCTGCAACAGGCGAGTGAAGAGCGAGATGACGTCCTGTCGGGAGAGTGTCGCGGTCATTGACAACGGCTCGGCGGGTTGAGGTTTCGTGTGCTGAATTCGCCACGGAGCGACAGAAATCTTGTCAGCGAATTCTTCACCTCGCGCGCAGGATGCGTACCGCAACCCTTGGGCGCAGCCACGAACGAGAGGCGCACATTTGCCGGTGTCAGTGGAGATCGCCGGTCAGTTTCGACTCTATTGGCGCCTGAGCTCGCGAGGTATGCGTGATCGCCGCACCGCGAACGCACCGTCGCCAACGCCGACCTGAACAAGGAGCGCGAGCAGCAGGAAGGCGACGAATTCCCATCCGCCATTGGGCGCGGTAAATGACCACCCATTCGGCCAGTGGACCGTGAGCGCGCCGAGAAGTACTGGAACGAGTGCGACGGCCACCAACCGCGCGTACACTCCGGCGATCAGCGCGAGACCACCAACGAGTTCTGCGAGGAAGACCGGATAGGCCGTCCAACCGGGAAACCCGTGCGCGGCGAAGAACGCCGCGGTTCCGGGAAGCGTAAGTACAAGCAGTTTGAGCAGCGCATGCGCGAGAAACACAGCGCCCAGTGCCACACGTAGCAGAAATACGGCATATGGGCCGATTTTCAAATCGAGCGCGTCAGGGAGGCTGTCAGTATCGGGAGGCGAGATGGTTCTCTGCATGGCTGTGCTAAGGGGTGGTATTGTTTGTTTACACGATACTCCTTATAACGACTATAAGGCGACTCGAATCATCTTGGCGGAGTACGAGCCAGCGCCAACAGTGCAGCCAACTGTTCCAATTGCGCACGGCTCATGTGTCGCAACTGTGCGCGATGCAGTCGCGCAATCGCAGCGTCCAGTGGTTTGATGA
>JBDTXZ010000370.1:0-4691 GCA_040005935.1 bacterium
GCCCACCGGCGCAATCCCTCAATTGCTGAAGCAGATTTCCAAGGGCAACCGTCCCGAGGGCATCGCTCCAGACGCCTTGCCCGTGCCCACTCCCAACACGCTGGCCGACGTGCGAATCGCGAACCACAAGGTCACGTTGTACAAGACGACACCGGGCCAGAAACCATGATTCGCAAAATCCTGATCGTCGACGACGAGCAGGGAATCCGCGCCGCACTCGGCCAGCTCCTCGAGTTCGAGGGCTACGAGGTGCGCACGGCGGCGAACGCCGTCGACGGACTATCGGAGTACGCGCGCTTCCGTCCGCACCTCGTCTTCATGGACGTGAAGATGGCGGGAATCGATGGGCTCGAAGCGCTGCGCAAACTGCGGGAGTTAGACGCCAACGCAGTTGTCGTGATGATCAGCGGACATGCCACGATTCAGACGGCAGTCGAAGCGACGCAGCACGGCGCATACGACATTCTCGAAAAGCCGCTCGATACCGATCGCATCCTGGTCACGCTGCGCAATGCGCTGTCGCATCTCGATCTCCAGGAGGAGAATGAGCGCCTCCGCGATTCCGTGCATTCCCGCTTCGAGATCGTTGGGCAGTCGTACGCAATTCGCTCGGTCACCGACAAGATCGCGCTCGTGGCCAAGACGCCAGCGCGCGTCCTCATCACTGGAGAAAACGGCACGGGTAAAGAGCTCGTCGCGCGAGCGGTGCATGCGCAATCAGCACGCGCCAAGTGCCCATTCATCGAGGTGAACTGTGCCGCCATTCCGAGTGAGCTCATCGAGAGCGAGCTCTTTGGGCACATCAAGGGATCGTTCACGGGCGCCGTCGCCGACCGTGCAGGCAAGTTCGAGCAGGCGGACAAGGGTACGCTCTTTCTCGATGAAATTGGCGACATGAGCCTTGCTGCACAGGCGAAGGTGCTCCGTGTGCTTCAGGATGGAGTCGTCACGCGCATTGGCGGCGCGAAGCCCGTAAAGGTCGACGTGCGCGTGCTTGCCGCCACGAACAAAGTGGTCGAGGAGGAGATTGCCGCGGGCCGCTTTCGCGAGGATCTCTACTACCGGCTCAACGTGGTGCCGATTCATGTGCCGCCGCTGCGCGAGCGACGCGAAGACATCCCGTCACTCATCGGGCATTTCGTCTCGCAGCTCACTGGCCCGGGTGGCCTCGCGGCGAAGGCCATTGGCGATGACGCAGTGGCGCGGCTGCAGCATCGCGACTGGCCCGGCAACGTGCGCGAACTCCGCAACACCATCGAGCGCCTGCTCATCCTGTCCAGCGGGCCGCGCGTCAACGCAGAGGATGTCGAACGGCTGGTTGGTCGTCGCACGGATACGGCGGAAGGCGGGCTTGGCTCGCTCCTCGATGTGCCGACGTTCGATGAGTTCAAGCATGCCGCAGAGCGTGCGTACCTGCTGGCGAAACTTCGCGCGTTCGACTGGAATGTGAGTGAAACGGCACGGGCACTCGACATGCCGCGCTCCAACCTGTACAAGAAGATCGAGCGATATGCATTGAGCCGAGAGGGCGGCGCTGGTGCGTTGCCTCCGGTGGGCGTGGCACATGATGAGGACGACGACGCATGACCGACTGGGACGCAGAGCTCAAGAAGATCGACAAGCAGCTCGAATCGATGTCGGATTCGGCGCTGATTCCCGCGCCGGCCAAGGGAGCGCCGCCCGCCGCGAAGGCCGCGGTCGTGACAGAGCGTGCAACGACGCGGACGTGGCCCGCTTTTGTTCGCCTTGCCCTCGCGACGGCGCTCGCGGTGGGCATTTTATTCTGGCCGTATCCGTCGCGGTGCGGCGCTGGGCTGGCGGGTTATCTCATTGCCGTCTCGGCAGTCACCGTCGGCGGCTTGTGGAGCAGTGTGTGGACCTGGCGGCATCGCACGGCGCGCGCGCACATGCTCTCGCTGCTTCTGGTGGTCTGGGGCCTGGTTCTGGGCGCGGTGGAGGTTCTTCCGCGCATGGGCTATGCGAAAGCAGATGCGGCGCGACCGATCGGCTGGGTGTGCACGGCGCCGGTCACTCCCGCGGCGCCGGCGCCGACCGTGAACAAGACGCCCTGACACGGTGCGACAATTTGTCGTCCTGAGCGCAGCGAAGGACCTGCACGTTCTGTCGCGAGATGTGAAAAGCGGGTCCTTCGCCGCGCTCGCGACGACAAGCTTTTGTCTCCTCCTTGCCTGCGGAGGGCCGCCGTCCACGGCGGCGTCCCCAGCGGGCGTGCGCGTCTCGACCGACACGACATTCTACGACGCATCCGGAACGACACCGCGCGAGTGGCTCGCGTCGTCGCGCCGAAGCGCAGCCGCAGCGGGCGTGACCATTCCCTTTCTCGCGACCACTGGCTGGAGCACACGGTGGACGTTCGCATCGTCACGTGTCACCTCGATCGGCTGTGAGGCGAAGCTCCCAACCGTGTCGCTCAGCATCAAGTTCGTCATGCCGCGGTTGGTGGCAGACAGCGTCGTGAGCACGGAAGATCGTTTGGAGTGGTTACGCTTCACACACTCCCTCTGGTCGCACGAGGAAGGTCACGCCATTCGCGGCGTTCGCGCGGCGGCGGAAATTCGTGATTCGTTGCAGCGCATCCATACTTCCGCATGCACGCAACTCTCGCCAGCACTCAGTGAAGCCGTGCGGAAAGTGCTGGAAAAATACACCACGCTTCAGGCCGCGTATGACGCGCGGACACAGCACGGTGCGCGACAGGGCGCCATGATCATTCCAGTACGCGGCGCGCGACTCGCGATCGATACCACATATCGCGACACCGTCCCGTGAAGGGGCATAGCGTTCATTCGCAGGATGAGCATCTTTGACGCATGAATATCGACGCTGTGTCTTTCTCCGCTGATGACGACGACGCACCACGCGTCCGATGGAGATCGGCGTTCGTGGCATACACGGCGCTCGGCGTACTGCGGTTCACGTCATTTTATCTTGATGACGTCACGCGCTCAGAGCCAGACACACTCGTGCGACGCCTTCTCGAGGAATCTACTGGTGCCTATACGGCGCTGCTTCTCTTCCCGGCCGTCGTCGCGATTGAACGCAGGTTCCCACTCACCCTCGGACGATGGCGACGCGTGTGGCCCGCGCATGTCGCGGCGTTCCTTGGCACGTCGGTGGTGCACACGACGCTGATGGCCGTGAGCCGCACGACGCTCTATCCGCTCCTCGGCCACGGCGCGTACGACTACGGTCGCATGTCGGTGCGCTACTTCATGGAAGCGTCGGTCGATTTGATCGGCTACGCACTGGTCGTTGGAGTCCTCAGCGCCCTCCGCATCCAGGAACGCTTGCGCCTTCGCGACGTACGCGCGGCCGCACTCGAACGCGATGCAGCGACGGCGCAACTGCGTGCCCTGAGCCTGCAGCTCCAACCACACTTCCTGTTCAACGCGCTCAATACGATTTCGTCCACCGTCTACGACAATCCCGTCGCGGCGGACGAGCTGATTGGCCGCCTCGGCGATCTTCTGCGCCACGCACTGCGGACGACCGAGCGCCAGGAGGTGACCGTCAGCGAAGAGTTGGAAACGCTGCGCGCTTATTTGACGTTCGTCGACGCCCGCTTTGGAGACCGCGTGCACGTGGTGCTCGACGTCGATCAGACGACGCACGAGCTCGCGGTGCCCGCATTCCTTTTACAGCCGCTCGTTGAAAACGCCGTCCATCACGGCGCGGCGCGCGAGTTTGGCGCCAGCAGCATTCACGTCGTCATCACGCGCACGGTTGCCGAGTTGGACATTCGGATCGACAACGACGTCGACGCCACGCGCACTGAGCCGTTGCAAATCGGCACAGGACTTGGCACCACGCGCGACCGGTTGCGGCTGCTCTATGGTTCTGCAGCCACTCTCGCGACGCTCGTGACGGACGGGCAATTCTCCGTGCGGATCAGCATGCCCGCTCGCGAGCTGGCACCGCGCGACGACACGTCTCGCATCGAGGAGCATGCGGGCGCTCATCGTTGACGACGAAGCGCCGGCGCGCGCGAAGATCCGGCGAATGCTCAGTGCGGCGCCTGACGTCGAAATTGTTGGTGAGGCGTCAACAGGACGCGAAGGCGTGGCGGCCATCAAGCGCACGCTACCCGACGTCGTCTTTCTCGACATCCAGATGCCGGGCCTCGATGGATTTGGTGTGGTCGATGCTCTCGAGCGCGATGATGCGCCGTATATCGTGTTCGTCACGGCCGACGACGCGCACGCGCTTCGCGCATTTGAAGTCGGCGCTGTGGACTATCTCCTCAAGCCATTTACCCCGCAGCGTTTCGGCTTGGTGCTCGAGCGCGCGCGCGCGCGCGTGCATGCGCGAGCGCCGCACGATGTCCCGGCTCCCGTCGCGCCCGCGACGTTCCTCAAGCGCATTCTCGTGATCGACAACGGGCGCGCGCACTTTCTGCCCGTCGATCGACTCGATGTTGTCGAGGCGGAGAGGAACTACGTGCAGCTCACGAGCGCTGGCGGTGTGTTTCGACTCCGTGCCACCATTGCCTCGCTACAGGAGCGCCTCGATCCGGCGCAGTTTCTTCGCATCAATCGCTCGACACTCGTTCGTCTCGATGCCGTTCGTTCGATGCACGAGTGGTCGCATGGTGACTATCGCGTGGTCATGCAGGATGGCACAGAGCACAGCTGGAGCCGGCGCTACCGCGCCGGTGCGGAAAAGTCGTTCGG
>JBDTXZ010000371.1:0-4689 GCA_040005935.1 bacterium
ACGCTGCGCGATACTCCGCGTCCCGGAGGTCCGGGAATCCCAGGCGGCTCGTCGCAAGCATGGACGCAACGCTGGAGCCCCTCCGCGCGCGCGAACCATGAGGGATACGTCGCCGGTTACTTCATCGAATCGGCGATCAATCACTACACGATGACCGCGCACAAGGACGATCGGTTGTACAACGCCGCCAAAAAACTCTCTGACTGCTGGGCCGACAACATCGGGCCGGCACCAAAGCAGGAGTGGTTCGACGGACATCAGGAAATGGAGCAGGCACTGGTTCGCTTTGGGCGCTTCGTCAATGAGGTGGAAGGCGGAGGCAAGGGAGATCGATACGTCGCGCTTGCAAAGTTCCTGCTCGACTGCAGGCGCAATGGCTCCGAGTACGACCAGAGCCATCTCCCGGTGACGCAGCAATACGAAGCCGTCGGCCACGCCGTCCGCGCCGTCTACAACTACTCGGCAATGGCCGACGTGTCGGTGGAGACGCACGACGTCGACTACCAGAGCGCAGTGAAATCACTCTGGGACAACATCGTCCATCGCAAGTATTACGTCACTGGTGGTGTTGGCAGCGGCGAGACGTCCGAGGGATTTGGCCCGAACTATTCCTTACGCAATAACTCGTACTGTGAGGCGTGCTCGAGCTGCGGCGAGATCTTCTTCCAGTGGAAGCTGCACCTCGCCTATCACGACGCAAAGTACGCCGACCTCTTCGAGCAAACGTTGTACAACGCGCTACTCGGCGCACTCGATCTTCCCGGCACCAGTTTCTTCTACACGAATCCACTTGCGCAAACATCGCCGCGCGCTGCGTGGCACAGTGTGCCCTGCTGTACCGGTAACATCGCGCGCACATTGCTGATGCTTCCCACGTGGATGTACTCGAAGAACACGAACGACATTCAGGTGAACCTGTTCGTCGGGAGCCGAGTGACGATAGACAATGTTGCCGGCACGGATGTGGAGATGGTGCAGGACACCAACTATCCGTGGAACGGCAACGTCGCGATCACCGTGAATCCAAAGGCTCGCAAGGCATTCGCGATCAAGATTCGTGTCCCGACGCGCGATGTGAGCGCGCTTTACACAGCGACACCAACCGCGGACGGTCTTGCGTCGCTGTCGGTGAATGGTCGTGCCGTGAAGCCCGTGATGATCGATGGATATGCGTCCATCACGCGCACGTGGAGTGCGGGTGACAAGATCGAGTTCGTTCTACCCATGAAGATTCAGCGTGTGCGCGCCGACGCAAAGATTGCGGCGAACACGGATCGCGTCGCGCTGCGCTATGGGCCGCTTGTCTACAACATCGAGAAGGTTGATCAGGATATCGACGGCGTGTTGGCGCCGGACGCGCCATTGAGCACGGAGTGGCGTCCGGATTTGTTGGGCGGTGTTACGGTCATCACAGGTGCGTTCGCCAATGGATCGCCGATGCTCGCGATTCCAAACTTTACGCGCTTCAACCGGAACCCGCCTGCTCCTCCACCTCCGCCAAAGCCTGATTCAGCGACGGCGGCGGCGAATGCCGTCGCGGTAGCGACAGCAGCGGCGGCAGCAGTGGCGGCTGGACGTCCGCTGCCACGACCGAACGCGGTACCGCCTACGTCGATCGTGTGGATTCGCGAACGGTGATGGTCGTGAGCGATGGAACGAAGCGTCGCGCGAATTGGACACCGCTATCGCTTCTTCTTCGCCGGTCCTTTCTTCGTCGCCCGTGTGCCCTTCAGAGACGCTATGGCCGAGGCCTTCGGCTTGGCACCCTTTTTCGCCACTCTTTTCGGCCCACGTAACGCGGGCCTCTCCGCCAGTTGCAACCCAAAGAGCTCCGAGAGGTTGCTTTCCTCGAGCACCTTCGCGCTGGAAGGCGCCTTCGAGGTCAATCGCGTGTGAGTGCCGACGGTCGATATGAGCTCCTGCGCATCCACCCGCCGCAGCGTAAACAGCAAATCGGGCTGTTCGTCCAGCCGAGCGCCAACGCCGTACAGCACGGCGGCGACGTGCTTGCACATTACCGCTCCGTCAGGACAGCTGCAGTCGAGGTCGATCTCCCTGGGCGACGGGAAGAGACCGTCACCCTGCCGGCTGATGCGCTCCATGATTGCCTTGGGAAACCGGCCCTGGAGGAGCTCGACGATCGAATCGATGGCGCCGCCGCTGTCCTTCCGGATTGACGTCCACCGCGCCCTCGGAACCGACGCGATCGCGATGGACACCTTGTACAGCGAGCTTCCTCGCACCAGTGCCGAGATGCTCCCGGCGGCAATCTCGAGATGCACGACCAGTCCGTTGCGGACGTACGATCGTCCCCTCGGTAGCCGGTTGGCATAGTCGCTGTAGCTCTCGAGATTCCCGCACCAGGCCTTCCCCCAGAACGTCCGCGCGATCGTGCGGCCCTGGATCGTGACAGGAGTGATCGCGCGGCCCTTCTTCAAAAGCTTCGCCTTCTCGAGTTCAGCCTGTCGCCGACGTGCGGCCACAGTTGGGCGCGGCTTCCAGCCGAAGTAGTCGAACATGCATCACTCCTGCAGCGCAGCGTTGATATCGAGCGAGACGAGCCGAATCAACTCGTCATCGTTCAGTTCCGACAGGTTGAGCTCTGCACTACCCTCGAGCAACTCGCTGGAAAGACGAGTCTTCGATTCGATGAGACGGTCGATCTTCTCCTCTACCGTGCCCCGGCAGACGAACTTGTGCACGAGCACATTCTTCGCCTGACCGATGCGGAACGCGCGATCGGTGGCCTGGTTCTCGACCGCGGGATTCCACCAGCGATCGAAGTGAATCACGTGCGAGGCAGCGGTGAGATTCAGCCCAGAACCGCCCGCCTTCAGTGACACGACGAGGAACGGCACCATCTCGTCGTCCTGAAAGCGACGCACCAGATCCTTGCGCTTCTTGACATCAACCTGGCCGTGCAGCAGCAGCCCTGGCCGGCCGAACACGCCGGCGAGAAACGCCGCGAGCGGAGACGTCATCTCACGGAACTGGGTGAACACGAGCGCCTTTTCCTGCTTGGCGGCAATCACGTCGGCGATCTCGCGTAGCCGCGCAAACTTGCCACTGTCAGCTGGATCCCAGCTGTCGTCCTTCAGCCACTGAGATGGGTGATTGCATATCTGCTTGAACCGCATGAGGAAGGCGAGCACCAGACCTCGACGGCGAATGCCATCGGTTACAGCAATCTGCTGCTGCAATTCGGACACAGCTTGCTGATACAACGCGGCCTGCGTGCGACCCAGCTGACAATACGCCTTCACCTCCGTCTTTTCCGGAAGATCCGCTATGACGGTTCGGTCGGTCTTGAGTCGTCTCAGGATGTAGGGTCGGACGAGGTCGCGCAGCGCGCCATACGGATTGTCCTGCCCTCCCGCCATGCGCTTCGCGTAACCGTTGAACTGCTTTGCCGATCCGAGCAGCCCGGGATTGATGAAGTCGAAGATGGACCAGAGATCGGTGAGCGAATTTTCCACGGGTGTGCCGGTCAGCGCTATGCGTGAGCGTGCAGTGAGCCGCTTCGCAGCGCGTGTTTGCCTGGCGCCAGGATTCTTGATTGCCTGCGCCTCGTCGAGAATCGCCAGGTGCCACTGCGTCTCGGTGAGCCACGGCATGCGCAGCAACGACCCATAGGTCGTGATCACGAGATCCACCCCCGCGAGCCGCTCGGCATCGATCGCTCCAAGATCAACGGCGCTGAGAACAGACCGGTGCGCGATGATCGACCGTAACACGGGCGCAAATCGCTCGATCTCGGACTGCCAGTTCGCAACGAGCGATGCCGGTACGACGAGAATGCTCGGTCGATGCGGCCGCCCGCTCTCGCGCCGATGAGACAGCAGCAACGCGAGCACCTGAATGGTCTTGCCGAGTCCCATGTCATCCGCGAGACACGCCCCGAGTCCGAGCTGTGAGAGCAGATCGAGCCATCGGACGCCGGCCTCCTGGTACGGGCGCAGCGTGCCGCGCAATTCTGCCCGCCCCGGCGGCCGGGTCTCAGCGCCAGTAGGATTTCGGAGCTGACGAAGGATGTCCTTGAGCCACGACCCCGCGTCGACGTGCGACCACTCGCGATCAGGGGCGCCATCGGAGCGACCGGGCGCCACATCCGCGCCCGCGAGCAGACGAGCCGCTTCAGCGAACGAGACTCCCTGTTCCGCTGCATGATGCTCCGTCGCGGTGAAGCGCTCCAGGGAGCGGCGCAGCTGGTCGGCATCGACCTCGATCCATTGCCCGCGAATGAACGCAAGTCCGCGCGTGCCGGCGAGAATCCGATCCAGCTCGTCACTGGTGAGAGGCGTACCATCGAGCGTGACTGCCATGCTGAAATCCAGCAAGGCGTCGATCCCGATTCCGGCCGGTGGGCGCGCTCCCACGGTGCCGGTGACCTGCGGACGACGCGGACGGCTGCCGCGCCAGCTGGCGGGCATCCGCACGATGACGCCAGCCCGTTCGAGCTTCGGCACATCAGACAAAAGACGAAATGCTTCCTCGGCAGTCCATCGCAGCGGATGGAAGACCTCGCCCGCATCCACCATTTTCCGCAACCACGCGCATTGCTCGGCGGCACGCTGCACGGGAACAAGCAGCGAGAGGAGCTTCTCGCGATCCTTCGCCTCGGAGTATTCCCGGACTGCGTCTCCGAGGACTCGGTGCTGTGCGGTGCCTATCGAAGACCGCTGGTGCGTG
>JBDTXZ010000372.1:0-4687 GCA_040005935.1 bacterium
CGGCGGGAATTCCGGCTCCGGTGTCCGACACGGTGAGTGTCGCCGTCGGGCCGGTCGCGACGATGCCAACGCGAACCACGCCGCTCGCTGGAGTGAACTTGATCGCGTTGTCGAGGAGGATCATGACGAGACGGCGCAGTAGCTCTGCGTCTCCAAGCACGGCCGTCTCCTCGAAGGCGCCGACCTCCAGACGCACGCCCCGTCGCTCGGCAATGATGTGCGCGGCCTCGGCGGCGTCGAGCGTAATGTCGTCGAGAAACACGCGCTTGCGTTCGATGGGACGCTCGCCCGCGTCGGCGCGGACGAGGATGAGCAAATCTTCGACGATTCGGCCGAGGCGCGCGGCGTCCTGCTCGATGCCGCGCAGCGCGCGGATGTACTCGTCGCCATCGCGCGGACGCTGTAGTGCAACCTCCGCGCGGCTCCGGACGACGGTGAGCGGTGTGCGTAGCTCGTGCGCGGCATCAGCCATGAAGCGTCGCATGTGCGCAAAGGCCTGCTCGATGGGAGCCGTGGATTGCCGCGTAAGAAACCAGCCGCCCACCGCCACGAGCACAATCGCGACAAAGGCGACGGCGCTGAACACCGCGATGAGCGCGGCGTACCGGTCCTCGAGCTCGATCTCGTCGGCGACAGCAATGGCAACGAGGGACCGGCCATTGGCGAGTGTGAATCCGTCGGCATGCGCACGCAGGATTCGCTCATGGTGCGCGTTGAACGTTGCCGCCGCGGAGCGATTGCGCCATGCGTCGCGCGCCACGGCTTGTATCCACGGATCAACCGCGGCGCCATTCGCCGGATTCCCCGCGCTGTCGAGGAGGTACAGCACGCGGCCCGGAATCCGCAGGTCGTTCGCAGAATCAAGCAGCAGGGCGGTGGCGGAGGGTCCTGCGCGCGCGCGCGCAACACGCGCAACCTCGCGGGTCGCCTCGCGCAATGACGCGTCCAGGTCGTGGTCGAACCGCGCCGTGATCGTCGCGAACAACCCGAAGCCGAGCAGCGCGAAAATCGCGACGAACGTCCCGACGTACCACGCCGTGAGCCGCAACCGCACCCGACCGAGTGACTTGCCGAGCGATGTGGCGCGCGCGCCCGGTCGGGTCATTCGCTCAAGCACCGAGCCGGTAGCCGGCGCCGCGCAGCGTGTGGATCAGCTTGAGATCGAAGCCGTCGTCGATCTTGCGCCGAAGTCGCCGCACGAGCACCTCGAGCACGTTGGTGAACGGATCGTGGTTCTCATCCCAGACGTGCGCGGTGATCGCCGCGCGATCGACGACTTGTCCGCAGTGCCGCACGAGAAACTCGAGCAGGGCGAATTCTTTCGCGGTGAGCTCGATGTCGCGCCCCGCGCGACGCACGCGATGGCCACGCAGATCCACCTCGAGATCAGCGGTCGTCACGGTCTCTGGCATGAGCGTTGGGCGCCGGCGCGCGAGCGCATGCACGCGCGCGACGAGCTCGCGAAAGGCGAACGGCTTCGTGAGATAGTCGTCGCCACCCGAGTCCAGGCCTCGCACCCGATCGTCGACCGCATCGCGCGCGGTGAGCATGAGCACCGGCACCGCAATGCCGCGCTCGCGCAGCGAACGACACAGGTCGAATCCACTGCCGCCCGGGAGCATCACGTCGAGAATCACGACATCGAACGCACCAAAGACGGCGCGTGCGTGCGCGTCGGCGAACGTGCCTTCGCGCACCACGTGCATCCCTTGTTCGCTCAATCCCTTTTCGATCACCGCGGCAAGCTCGGCGTCGTCCTCGACCAGCAGTACGCGCATGACGATGTGTTCCGCGGAAGCTCGCCAGCGCGGCGAGCGATGAACGAATGCTAGGGCTTCATTGGCTTGGCCGCCGCCTTGGCTTCCTTGGCTTCCTTGGCGTCCTTGGCCTTTTCCGCCTTTTCGTCAGCTGGCGACTCGTGCGCGTTCGAGAGGAGCGCGCCCGTCATCGCGTCGATGTGGACCTCTTGAATCCCGCTCTTGCCCGCGGTCTTGATGTCGTAGGAGTAGATGAATTTCCCGTCTTCCTTTTCGAGCTCCACCGCAACGATCTTGCCGCCGGGCACGGCCTTCAGCGCGGTTTCGGCGGCTGCGGGCTCAGTGATCTTTGCTTCCTTCGCGAGCTTCCTGGGCAATTCCTTCTTGTACCGAGTCTTAGCCGGCGTTTGCGCGGCTGACGATGTCGGTGCGGCGCTCTGCATCTGAGCACGGGCAGCGGGCGCGAAAAGAACGGCGACTGCAAACAGGGTGGTGACCGTAGTGGTGACGTTCACGATGCCTCCAGGTGGGTGATTGGTTCCATCTGAGAGTATCACATGCACCTGTCGGCACGATGACAGGAGGCGCGGTGCCGCGCCCATCGGGAGCTCGTCGCGGGTTGGCGATCAGAACTTGTAGTCCACCGCGAGACGTAGTTGCCGAGGCTCGACGGGGTGGAAGTGCACGTCATTCACGCCGTCCGAGACTTCTCCGCGCAAGCGCGATGGGTATGCGTACTGGATGTCGTCCGCGCGCCCGTTCAGCAAGTTGAGAATGCTGAGCTGAATACGGGTACCGGAGCGAAGCAGATACCCGACATCGGCGTTCATGAGGTTCGACGCCGGCGCCCGACGTGCGTTGTCCTCAATCAGCGGATAACTCCCGAAATGGCGCAGGCGCAGGGACGAGAACGCGCCGACGGCGTTCGGCTCATACGTCACACCGCTCGCAATCACATTCTCGAGCGCGCCCGGGACGTTTGTCTGGTCCGCATCCACACCAACGAACCGCGCGCGCGAGAACGAGACATCCGCGTCGATCGAGAGCTGAGGGATGGGCCGATAGAAGTTGGCGAACGTCACGCCACGGCGGCGGCTGGCGGCGGACGGTTCCGTGATGCCGGCGTCACCCGTGAAGAGCAGCTCGCTGTCCAGGTTGAGCAGCCAGAGCGACACGGTGGAGCGAACGCCTTCGAATGGCGTCGCCCGCATGCCAATCTCGGCGCCCCTCGAACGGACCAGCGGGTCCACGCGTGAAGCGGAATCGCCTGTAGAAGGATCGACGCGAATGGTGGTCCCGCGCGCGTCGTTGCTGTGAAAGCCGTAGCCGCCGCTGAGATAGAATTCGGTGGTGGACGAAGGGGCGAAGATGAGCGATGCCTTCGGGCTCACGATACCCGCGCTGCGGTAGCCCGAATTATCATCGAGGTTGCTGTTGACGCGAAACGTGTATCCATCTGCCCGTACTCCGAGCACGCTGCGGAACGTCGGTGTCCAATGCGACTCGCTCTCGACGTACACCCCGCTGCCCGTTTCACGCACGTCATCCTGACGCACGGTGGCGAAGCGCACGCGCGCGTGCGTGTGATACAGTCCCACGCCGTTGATCAGGTCCGTGCGGGATTGCGCGCCGATCTTCAGCGTGTGATCAACGCCAAAGGCCTGGACCGATTGTGTGTGCACGGCATTGCCACCGAGGACAATGCGATCGTCGTTCTGCGAGAACTGATCACCTTGGATTGGGTTGTCGAGGAAGTAGGTGAAATTGGAATAGAGCGTGAGATCGCTCTTGATCGCGAACAGCTGGACGAGTTGCGTGGACGACGAGGCGAGATGACGCCACGTGCCAGAGAGGCTGAAGCGCCGCGAGTGGCCACCGTCAGTCGTATCGAGCTGGCCGTAGCGCGAGATCAATCCGTCCTGTACCGCGCGAAGCGGTATCTGGTCGTTGGAGTTCCACTGGTTGTGGTAACCAAGTGCGAGCAGGGAGAACTGTGAGGCGCCGTTGCTCCAGGCATAGCGTGCAACGCCGCTCAGTTTTCGCACGCGTTCCGGTAGGTCCCATGGACCGTTGTACTCCTTGCCCTCACCAGCGAGGAGCAAAGTGCCGGACCCCAGCTTGTCTGAGCGGCCCGCGGCAAGCCGAGCGAGTCCGTTTGCGCCATAGGCAACGCTTGTGAATGGGTGATCGAAGCGGCTCTTGAGCGTGAACTCCGTCGCGCCAGCGCTGCCGAAATCGCCGACCTCAGCGTGGTAGACGCCGAGCTTGTAGTCCAGGTGATCGACCAACTCGGGAATAAGGATGTTGAGATCCGTATAGCCCTGACCGTGTCCGTGCGTCGGCATGTTGAGCGGCATGCCCTCGAGGCGCGACTGGAAGTCCGTTCCGTGATCAAGGTTGAAGCCACGGACGAAATACTGGTTTGCCTTGCCCTCGCCGGAGTGCTGAGTGACGATGACGCCGGGGACGCTCTCCAGAATCTCGCCTTCGCGGGTGATCGGGCGGAGCTTGAGATCGGCCGCGCCGACGTGGCCTTCTGACGCCGTGCCGGCTGTGCCGACCAAGTCGTCGATTCGACCAGTGACCCTGATCGTATCGAGTCCGCGGACACGCGCTGTGTCACGCACTGGTGGGCTGCCCGGTGCGCCTTGCGCTTCGACAGTCGTTGCGAAGCCCAACAGCGTCAGCGCGAACAGGGCCGCAGATGAGCACCGAAGGAAGGCGAAGCGCGGAAATGCGGACATTGGATCTGAGAGAGAGAGGCACGGTGTTCAATCCACCGTCAATACGCGCGAGCGGCGCCGCCGGATCTCCAACGCAATCGGCGCATGCACGGACGATGGCGCATCCAGTCGCAACGCGACTGCCGCGTTCAAGCGGCGCGACGGCAATTCTGTCTCCCGTTGCACTCGTGGATAATCCCGACTAAA
>JBDTXZ010000373.1:0-4674 GCA_040005935.1 bacterium
ATGCGGGATGACAGTTTGTTAGAGCAGTACCGCGATGTCGTAGAGCGCATGCGTCCACGCGGTAATGCCGAAGCCTCGCGTGAGATACAGCGCGCTAAATGCCAGCCCGGCAATCGCCCGGAACACGAATGATTCGAGTCTTAGCGGCTCGCCGAGTGGTCCGATGTAGTGGAAGGCGGAGAAAAGGAGTGCGCCGATCACAGTGGCCATCGTGCCAGCGAACACTCGTCCAAATCCGAGCAGCCGGAAGCCGTTAGCGAGGAGCGTGACAATGACGACGCGAAATAGCAGCTCCTCGTAAAGCCCAGCGCCGACGGAGAGCGTGAGTCGCTCGAGTACCGATCCGCCCAGACCGCCGCCTGCCGCAAGGGCGCGCAATGGACCGAGCACCTGCATGGTCACCGTGCCGACGATGAAGCCAAACGCGAGCGCGAGGATTACCGACTCGCCGCACATCGCCGCGAAGATCCCAGGACGCAACGGTCCAGCACCGCGATCTCGGCGAATCAGCCAGAGCGACACGCCGATGACGAGCGCCATGAACACGAGCGGCCCACGCGGGCCGAGCAGGTAGGTGAAGAGGCTCGTGAGCACGACGTCCGCGCCGTTCCGAATGACGCCGCCTTGCGCGCGCACCGGAGAGACCGCTTCCAGGATCTCGTAGAACAGCAGCAACGGAAGCGCGAAGAGCAAGCTGTATCTGTGCGAGCGGCTCAGCGCCCAGTATGTCCGCGCCTCACCCCGTGCTCCACTGGCCATCAGCGCGGCGCCGTCGTCTTCCAGAAATCGATGCCGCCCGCCTGCTGGCCAACGTCGATCGTCGCAACCTTGGTGAGCGAACGGAGATCGATGATGTCAACGGCGCCCGGCTCCGAACCGATTCCCTCTTGCGTGATGAAGGCATACCGGTCGTCGGAGGACACGGCGAGCCCCGACGCGATGCGACGCGAGGTGGGAACGCGCGCGGCTTCCTTGCCCGACGCCACATCGATGATTGAAACGGACTTTCCGCGCTTGTTCGTCCCGATGAGGTATTTCCCGTCGTGCGTGACGGCGAGATTGTACACGCCTTCGCCCGTGGGAATCCGTCGTGTCATCTTCCACGAGGCGACGTCGATGTCCACGATGTCGCTGCTCTTGTTGCACGCGACAAATATTCGGGAGCCGTCTGCGGAGGGCTGCACCCATGTGGGCGAGCAGCTGACGTCGCCGGCCTTGGGTGGCTCCATGCCGTGACCGCTCATGTCCATTCCGGCGTGCTCCCCTTTCGCACGATTTGCTGGTGCGCCCATCATGCCCATTTCCTTGCCTTTGGTGAGCATGAAATAGCGTGACACGCCGAACGTGCGCGTGTCGATCTCGACCGCCATGTCGTCCATCATGCACCCGGAATACTGCTTGGTCCCCTGCACGTTGATCCGCGACCCATGGGGCATCACACACGTTTGCACGCGGGCAACCTCGACCATCTCGTCCGCAGCTACGATGGACATGTCGGATGGGACCATTTCGCCGTGCAGGTTGAAGTTCACGACGTAGACGAACGCTCCGTCGGGAGTCACCTGCACCGTCGCGGGAAAATTGCCCAACATCACCCGCCCAGCCACCGAGTCATTCGCTGTTGCGTACTTCCACAGGTAGCCGAATGGCGTGCCGTGGGCCGTGGTGACGTAGTAGAACTTGCCGTCTGGCGACAGCGCGACGCCGTGCGGCCCGTCGACGTCTGTGGGCATGAGGCCCACGGTATTCACACGCTCGACGTGCGAACCACTCGGACCAAAGCGAATGAGTGCGACCTGGTCGTTGCCCTCGGAGGCGGCGTAAAACCAGTAGTCCTTGTCGGGTGGGGAGACCCTGGGCGTAGCGCTCTTGGTGGCGGCGGGGGCTGGCGCTGAAGCGGTGACCACGGCCGGCTGCGCGCATGCGGACAGCGCGAGGGAGGCGACGAGGGTTAGGGCTGAGCGAGCGGTCATGTCGTGGTTACGGAAAGTGCGCGTTGCCGGAGAGCGCGTATGTCGAGCTGTCGTGGCAAGATGTTTGGGTGTAAGGAGTCGTGGCAAGGCGAGCAAACTGGTCGCGTTTTTCGCGCGTTTTCCGGCTTGCGTTGCGGAACCGTACGTGTCAATTTGTGTATGAGATTCTGCATGCAGGTATGTTGAACCCGAAACGAAGGAGGTGATTCTTTGTCTAGTCAGCCTCGGACCAGCAAGATCACCGTAACCCGTTGAACTAAAACGGTTTACGCGGATCGGCGGTTTTGCGGTCCGGCTTCATTCGAGTGGATTGCCCCATGGGGCATTCAACGACAATGAAAGAGAGCGGCAGGAGCCATCGGCTTCTGCCGCTCTTGTCGTATCGACCTTCACTCCGGATCAGTTTGAGACCGGCGCTATTGCGAGTTCAGCGTTTGGACTGCTGTTTCGCGATTCCGCGCATGCTCCTACGGCACCACCTTATTCGGATACGCCGGCCGCTTCGCCTTCACCGGCGGGTTCTTCTTCAGATCCGCCATCAACACCTCGATCGCCTTCTCGAGCTGCGGGTCATGCCCCGCAATGACAGCCGCCGGCGACATCTCCACCTCGATATCCGGCGCCACACCAACATTCTCCACAACCCACCCTTCATCCGCGGTCCAGATCGCAAAGTTGGGCGCTGTAATCGTTCCGCCATCCATGAGAACGGGGAACCCCAGGATGCCCACAAGCCCACCCCACGTCCGCTTCCCGATGAGGGGACCCATCTTCAGGTTGTGAAACATCCACGGCAGCATGTCGCCACCTGAACCGGCCGTCTCATCAATGAGCATGGCCTTCGGCCCCTGAATCGAAGCAGTCGGCGTCTTCATGTCGTCGCCGTATCGCATCGCCCAATAGCTGATCGCCGGCCGACGCAGGATGTCGATGTAATAATCGGCGTAGCTCCCGCCACCGTTAAAGCGCTCGTCCACGATCACCGCGTCCTTCTGCGCCTGCGGATAGAAGTATCGCTTGAAGTAGTCATGCCCCTGATTCCCTGTGTCGGGCACATAGACGTACGCGATGCGACCGCCGCTCACGGAATCCACCATCTTCAAGTTGCCCTCGACCCACGCGCGATTTCTCAACGCCGCTTCGTTGGCGATGGGGACGACTTGCACTGTTCTCGCTCCGGTGCCTTCGGGATTCGACGCAAGCGTCACATCAACGATCTTGCCGGCGGTGTTCTCGAACGCCGCATAGATGTTCATCGGCGCGCGCACTTGCACGCCATCCACGGCGATGATGTACTCGCCCGGCTTCGCATTGACTCCAGGCTCCGTGAGTGGCGAGCGGAGGCTCGGCGTCCAGTTCAATCCACCATACACCTTCGCGATGCGATACCGCTCGTGATCAACGGTGTAGTCGGCGCCGAGTAGCCCGCCGGGAACGTTGGTGGCGGGGCTGAGGCGGTCGCCGCCGCCACCGCGATGATGGCCGACACTCAGGTCGCTCATCATCCACTGAATGATCCGGTTGACGTCTGCCTTCGTTGCGGCATGCGGAAGGAATTGCGCGTACTTCGCCTTGTTCGCTTCCCAGTTTACGCCGTGCATGTTCGGCGCGTAGAAATAATCCCGATTGATCCTCCACGCCTCATTGAAGATCTGCGTCCACTCGGCACGCGGATCGATCTTGACTTCGACGTCTGCAATCGCGAGACGGCCCTCGCCGGCGGTCACCTTCGCGATGGGCGAGACGAAGTAACCGCCGTTGGCGGCGTAGAAGATCTTCTTTGCGTCAAAGGAGATGCCGAAGCCGTTGAGCAAGGGGATGAGGACTTCATCCTTCCTCTTCGACATGTCGTAGTGATGCAAGGCCGCACGACCGTCGGTGCGCTGCATGTAATACACTTGCCCCGCCTCGCCAGCCTCGAGTCCTGTGAGGTCGGCAGCAACGACGGGAAGCGCGAGAATGCGGTTCTCGATACCATCGAAGTCGATGCGCGTCGCGTTGCTTCCACCTTTCGCCGGCGCGGCCGGTGTAAGCCGCACGGCGGCGCTTTTCGTCGTATCTGCCGATGCGGAGTCGGGACGCGTGACAACGACTTTCTCCTCATCACTCTCGCGCGCGAGAGGATTCCCGGTGGTGTTGGCCAACACGATCGCGTAAATGCTGCGCGTCCGGCGATAGTCGGCGGTGGCGAGGGAGAACCAGTCCTGCAGCGGACCCGCGTCGGTGGACGCAAAGATGTAGAGGTACTTCCCGCTTCGGTCGAACGCGGGCGTGCTCACCTCACTCAACCCATCGGACACGCGATACGACTTGTCGTCGGCCACATTGTACACGGAGAGCTGCGTGACGAGCGACTTGATGTTCGCGGTGTACGCGATCCACTTGGAGTCGGGGCTCCATGCGTGCGTCATGTCGCTCGCGGAGACGCCGTACACCTTGTTGCTTCCCACGAGCTTCGCGACGCCGGTCTTCACATCGAGGACGTAGGTGCTCATCGAGTTGTCGGCGTACGCGATGTGCGATCCGTCCGGGCTCCAATCGAGGCCCTGGTAGAAGCCGTGCCCCATGAGCTTGAAGGTCTTCACTGCCCCGCGTCCATCTTGCGGCGCGATCTTCAGCTCGTACTCGCCACTGGCGTCGGAGACGTACGCGACGTGCGAGCCATCTGGTGACCAGGCGGGTGAG
This sequence comes from bacterium, assembly GCA_040005935.1. Lineage (GTDB taxonomy): Bacteria > Gemmatimonadota > Gemmatimonadetes > Gemmatimonadales > Gemmatimonadaceae > AG11. Next base: position 4,659 of record JBDTXZ010000373.1, read on the forward strand.
CGCTCGTTGCTCGCAG
>JBDTXZ010000374.1:0-4668 GCA_040005935.1 bacterium
TTGGAGTCGCACTATCGCACGCTGTTGCGACGAGTGAGACGGCGAGGAGCGCAAAAGCAGCCCTCGATTTCATGAAGGACGCGCGCGACATGAGACGCATGGATGGGTACCGTGGGGGTGGGGGCGACTGACTTCGTAACGCGAAATCATCAGGGCGGAGCCCATCAGCGGGACTCGCGCGCCTGCAACTACAGCGGTGGGAATGGCACGGGGAGGGCAACTGTTGCGGCGTTCCAACATGTACCGTTGCACGAACTAAGCAGCTTTCCTATAAACCGGCACGAATCGTGGCGAGAGGCACCCGCAGCAACAGAATGGCACCGAGCAAGGCGAATCCTGTGCCGATAACTTCATGACTCAATCATGAACGTGCGCTGCACCGACGCTCGATCCCTGCGCGACCGAGAACGCCCTTACCGCACTCCCTCTTCGCGCGCGTGAAGCTGGCGCACGATGCGCTCGTAAGCGTCCACCGCGGCGAGAAGCTCGGAAATCTCCACGAACTCGTCGTCCCTGTGCGCAACATGAATCGAACCGGGACCGAACAGAAATGGCGTGCCCCACGACGGCATCGCCGGAATGTCCGTCGCGAACGCCACGACCGACGTCGCGAAGCCCGGCAGCGTTCCAAGGCGCACGGGCGGGACTTCAATTCCGCGCTCGACATGACCACGACCGGCTGCCCAGACCTGCAACAACGCCCACACATCGTCGCCATCCGTGACGATCCTCGCCATGAGCCGCGCCTCCGCACTCGGCGCAACGACGTTGTCCGCCACGCCGCCCGATAGCCGCCCGATATTGATCGTCGTGTCGCCGAGTAGGTCGTCGGTGGGCAATTCGAGTGTGTCGAGGTCGGCGAGCAGGTGCACGAGGTCGCGCGTCGCGGAATGGCCCAGATGCGGGTACGCCGAGTGCGCGGCTTCGCCGTCGGTCCGCACCCGCACGCGCATCGCGCCCTTGGTGCCTAGCGCAAGGGTGCTCTCGGTTGGCTCGCCATTCACGAGCGCCCGGCTCACGAATCCCGTTCGACGCAGCCATTCGTCAGCCGCGTGCGCGCCGTCGTGAACCGTTTCCTCCCCAACAACGAAGAGCAGTGCGATGGATACGCCGTCAGCACGGAGTCGCTCTGCTGCGCAGAGCATGGATGCCGCGATCCCCTTGGCGTCACAGGCTCCGCGACCATGGATTCGTCCGGCGTCACGGTGCGGGGGAATGAACGGCGGAACGGTGTCGAGATGCGTGGAGAGTGTGATGTACGGCCCATCCCCCGCCGTGGCGAGAATATCGGCGCGGCCTTCCGAGACCGGTATTTCGGTCACACGCCAGCCGCGCGCACTGAGTGCAGGACCAAACGCCGCGATCAGCGCGGATTCTCCACCGCTCGTGGACTCGATGGCCATGAGCCATTCGGTGATGGCGGCCACGTCGGCTCGATCAGACGGAAATGGGGTGCTCGTCACAGGCATCCTTGGGAACGCGCGATCCGGAGCGTCAAATCAAGAAAGCGCCGTCGCGAACGGGAAGGGCTTGATGAATACGGGCCGTGCTCACGACAGGTCGATCGGCCAGTCCGTCTTCCATTGCCGGAAAAGCTGATACATTTCAGGCAGCCTGCCGGCCGCCCGTTCCGCGCTTGAGCGCCCGCACTCGGCAGTGGCTCCGTTCTCCACCGTCGCCCTGTCAAAGGACAGAGGGCGACACCGCGAGACCCGTAATGACCTCACTCAACTCCTTTGGTAGCCGCGCGACGCTCGACGTCGCGGGAAAGTCCTACACGATCTATCGCCTGGACGCGCTTCGCGAACCATCGAACGGCAATAGCGACACACTTCCGTTCAGCCTCAAGGTTCTGTTGGAGAACCTGCTTCGCAACGAAGACGGCGCCTTCGTCAAGAAGTCCGACGTGGACACCATGGCGTCGTGGAACGTGCAGGGCAAAGTGGAAAAGGAAATCGCCTTTCGCACGGCGCGCGTTCTCCTCCAGGATTTCACCGGCGTCCCCGCGGTGGTCGATCTCGCTGCCATGCGCGACGCGCTCGCAAAGCTTGGCGGAGACCCGCAGCGGATCAATCCGCTGCAGCCCGTGGACCTCGTGATCGACCACAGTGTGCAGGTCGACGAGTACGGCTCCGATGCTGCGTTCCTCATCAATACCGATCTCGAGTTCGAGCGGAACGTTGAACGCTACGTCTTTTTGCGCTGGGGCCAGGATGCGTTCAAGAACTTCCGCGTGGTGCCGCCGGGCACCGGCATTTGTCACCAGGTGAACCTCGAGTATCTCGGCAAGACAGTCTTCGTCGACGAGCAAACGGGCGAAGCGTATTGCGACTCACTGGTGGGCACGGACTCGCACACCACCATGATCAACGGACTCGGTGTACTCGGCTGGGGCGTTGGTGGAATCGAGGCAGAGGCCGCCATGCTTGGCCAACCGGTTTCCATGCTCATTCCGGAAGTCGTCGGCTTCAAGCTGCATGGCAAGCTTCCGGCGGGGGCAACAGCCACCGACCTCGTGCTCACCGTCACGGAGATGCTGCGCAAGAAGAAGGTCGTCGGAAAGTTCGTGGAGTTTTATGGAGTCGGGCTGAGCTCCCTGAGTCTCGCGGATCGCGCGACCATCGCGAACATGGCGCCAGAATACGGTGCCACCATGGGCTTTTTTCCCGTCGACGCAGAGACACTGAAGTACCTGCGCTTGAGCGGCCGCAGCGACGATCACGTCGCGCTCGTGGAAGCATACACGAAAGTGCAGGGCCTTTTCCGCACCGACGAGACGCCGGATCCCGTATTCACCGATAGCATCGAGCTCGACCTCGGGACCGTGGAGCCGAGTCTCGCGGGTCCGCGCCGTCCGCAGGACCGCGTTCCGTTGACGAAGGCGCGAGCGATGTATCAGGACGCACTCCGCGCCGATCTCGAGAAGTCCGGCACGCTCGCCGGTGTCGCCAGGGTCGAGGCGGCAACCGCGGTGTCAGCGTCCCCGGAGCTTGCGAAAGCCCTCATGGTCGCCGACGAAGAAGGCGCGCAACAGGCGCAGCATGAACACGGCGGCGTGCATTGCGAGTACGATGGCCAGGTGTTCAACCTGCGGCACGGCGCAGTCGTCATCGCCGCGATCACGAGCTGCACGAACACGTCCAACCCCGGCGTCATGCTTGCCGCGGGCCTCCTCGCGCGGAATGCTGTAAAGAAGGGATTGAAAAGGAAGCCATGGGTCAAGACGTCCCTGGCTCCGGGCTCCAAGGTGGTGACCGACTATTTCAATGCCGCTGGCGTAACGGAGTATCTCGACAAGCTTGGCTTCAATCTCGTTGGATACGGATGCACGACATGTATCGGCAATTCGGGACCAGTCCCCGATCCCATTGCGGCCGCGATTGAACAGGGCAAGCTCTTCGTCGCGAGCGTACTATCCGGCAACCGCAATTTCGAAGGACGCGTCAATCCGCTGACGCGCTACAACTATCTCGCTTCGCCGCCACTCGTCGTGGCGTACGCGCTTGCCGGACGCATGGACCTCGATCTCACGCGCGAGCCGCTTGGCATTGGCACCGACGGGCCCGTGTTCCTGCGCGATATCTGGCCAAGCGCACAGGACGTGCAGGACGAGATCATGCGCAGCGTAAAGCAGGAGTTCTTCAGGACGCAGTACGCCGACGTCTTCCGGGGCGATATGCATTGGCAGGGGCTGCGCGTTCCTGCCGGTGAGACGTATGCGTGGCAGGAGGATTCCACCTACGTGAAGAATCCGCCGTACTTCGATGGCATGACGATGCAGGCGCCGGGCGTGCGTCCCATCGCCGGTGCGCGAGCGCTCGCGATGCTTGGCGATTCAATCACGACCGACCACATTTCGCCCGCCGGCAACATTCCTGCCGCGAGCCCGGCGGGAAAGTGGTTGCTCGAGCACGGTGTGCAGCGCAAGGACTTCAATTCGTACGGTGCGCGACGCGGCAATCACGAAGTGATGATGCGCGGCACCTTCGCGAATATTCGACTCCGCAATGAGATGGTGCCGGACACCGAGGGAGGGTGGACGACGACGCAGCCCGGTGGAGCGCCGGCATTCATCTATGATGCTGCGATGCAATACGCGAAGAGCGACATACCGCTCGTCATCATCGCCGGCAAGGAGTACGGCACCGGCTCATCGCGCGACTGGGCAGCAAAGGGCACCACACTGCTTGGCGTGAAGGCGGTGATCGCCGAAAGCTTCGAGCGCATTCATCGGTCCAATCTCGTGGGTATGAGCGTGTTGCCGCTGGAGTTTACCAATGGCGACACTCGGCAATCGCTCGGTCTTACAGGTTTCGAGACATTCGAGATCGAGGGCCTGGACGACAGCTTGTCAGCGAAGCGTTCGCTCACCGTAAAGGCGACGTCCGCGAGTGGAGAGACGAAGACCTTCGCGGTGCTCTGCCGCATCGACACGCCGGAAGAGCTCAACTACTACAAGCACGGCGGGATCTTGCCGTACGTGCTACGCTCGCTCGCGCGAAAGTAAGGATGTGAGACGATGGCTGGGGACGCGCGTACCACACATGCACAGTGGCCTGCCGTCCTCAGTCCTCCGTTGTCGGTCCCGCGTTCTATCTACTTCGAGTAGAGAAGAACCGTCGAGTTTCCGATCACCGTGAACGACGTCGCGCCAACCTGACCCGAAAG
>JBDTXZ010000375.1:0-4655 GCA_040005935.1 bacterium
TGCGCCGCGCCTCGCTCACCTTCACCGTGCGCTTCTTCTTCCGCTGCGGCATCATGTCGCGCAGCATCTCGGTGAAGTTCTCCATGTTCTCCGGCGCGCCCTGCGACGCGAACATGTCGAACATCGGACCGCCGCTTGGTGTCACTTCGATTTCCACTTCCCGCGCGTCGAGCTGGCCGTCGAGCAGCAACAGCTTGAGCTTCTCGCGCGTGCGCTTGTAGCGCTCCGTTCCCGCGTCGAGTGGTTCCTGTTTTACGTCGCCGGAGCTGGAGACGACGAACACGCCGCCAACGTCGCCGGCTGACGCGAGCACCGGTTCCGGCGCGGGAGTCGTTCCGTCCGGCTGCGGCGCTGTCGTCGATGCAGGGGCAAGCGGCGGCAGCAAGAGGTCGAGCAAGCGGTCGTCCACGCGCTCATTCGCGAGGTCTTCGACTTCGCTCTCGCGCTCCTGCCGCACCATCTCGATGGCGCCGTCGACAAGGTCGCGAATCATGCCTTCGACATCGCGACCGACGTAGCCGACTTCGGTAAACTTCGACGCCTCGACCTTGATGAACGGCGCGCCGGTAAGCTTCGCAAGCCGACGTGCGATTTCCGTTTTGCCCACGCCGGTGGGGCCGATGAGGATGATATTGTTCGGCGAGATTTCGTCGCGAATGGATTCGGGCGCCTGCTGCCGCCGCCACCGATTGCGCAGTGCAATGGCGACGGCCTTCTTCGCGTCGGCCTGGCCGACGATATAGCGATCGAGTTCGGCGACAATCTGTCGCGGCGTTAGATCGGCGAGACGCGCGAGCGCCTGTTGCGTGCGTGGTGAGGACATCAGCGCGCTCTAGCAGAACCGGTGGTCCGCTCCATTAGTTGGCCTCGAGCACAGTGATGTTCGTGTTCGTGTAAACGCAGATTTCGCCGGCGATCGTCAGGCTTCGGCGCACAATTTCCGCGGCGCTCAGCTCAGTGTTCGCCGCAAGCGCGCGCCCTGCCGCCAGTGCGTAGGCACCGCCCGAGCCGATGGCGAGAATGCCATCGTCAGGCTCGATCAACTCACCAGTTCCTGAGATGATGAAGCCATGGGCCGCGCTGGCGACGACAAGAAGCGCTTCGAGTCGACGCAGTACGCGATCACTGCGCCAATCCTTGGCAAGCTCGACGGCGGCGCGCGGCACGTTGCCGGGGTAACGCTGGAGCTTCTCCTCAAACTTCTCGAATAGAGTGAGTGCGTCGGCCGCCGAGCCAGCGAAGCCAGCCAGCAACTTTCCGTCGCCGATGGCGCGCACCTTGTTGGCCTTGGCCTTCATGACCGTATCGCCGACGGTAACCTGCCCGTCGCCGCCTAGCGCAACGGCGCCGCCGCGCCGCACGGCTAGGATCGTCGTGGCGCGAATTCGTGGGAGTTCAGACATTCGAGAAATCTAACGATCTGGTGACTGGCTGGGCCTGCCGACGCAATGCGCTGGCCGAGCGCTCAGACGAGGGGAACGAGGGGAACGAGGAGAACAAATGAATTACTGCTTCCTTGATCGCGGATCACACAAAAACGCGCGGCCAGACCAAGGCAATGCAGCATCCGCGCTTGGTCCGAGAAATCTGTGATAAGGAAAGTTTGCTTTGACTACCGCGTCGGTTCGCGCGCGTCGGATAGACCAGCGCGACGCAGTATCCGCGTCGTTCGCGAAATCCGCGAACACGCACTCGCCTTGACTACGGCTTTTGCTTCGCTCGCGCGGCCCGCTCACGATCCGCCAGACCGCCGCGCCGCAACGCCCCGCGATTCACGATGCGATCGCGCAAATACTTTCGATTGGACACCGCACCGATGAGGAACAGCAGCGTGCCAGCAAGCACCGCCACCGTTTCATAGCGCCACGTATCACGCCCGAACACAGCCGCCGCCAGGCACAGCGCCGCGAGGCCAAGGCACGCCTCGCCGCCAATGCTGCGCTCGGTGCGCGCTCGCCGGCGACGTTCGTCTCTCGCGACGAAGTCCTCAGGCAGCCACGCGTCAGCGAGAATTGCCAGCCCAATCAGGGCGACAATCACACCAATAATCAGGGGAATTGTTTCGACACGCACTTGGGCCTGCTCCGCAAGTAGATCCGAGCGATCACAAAGCGATCTTCATGCCCGCGGGTGCGCTTTCTGATAAACCTGCTTCAATCGCTCCACGCTGGTGTGCGTGTAAATCTGCGTCGTCGAGATCGACGCATGCCCCAATAACTCCTGCACGGCGCGGAGATCCGCACCATTGTCGAGCAGATGCGTGGCGAACGTATGCCTCAGCGAGTGTACGGACAGCCCAGCGTCTTCATCGATTTCGGCGAGAAATGCGGAGACGACCTTCTGCACCATTCGTGGCCCAATGCGCTTGCCGGTGCGTGCGAGAAAGTACGGAGCGCGCTCGCCCTTCGGTCCAATGCTGCGAAGCAATTCGTCGCGCTTCGATTCGTAGTTCCGCAACGCGAGGACGGCGTGATCGCCAATCGGCACGATGCGCTCCTTGCGTCCCTTCCCTCGTACCTTCACCTGCTGGCTCACCAGATCCAGATCCCCTCGGCTCAACCCCTGAAGCTCGGAGAGTCGCATGCCGGTGGAGTAGAACAATTCCAGGATCGCGAGGTTGCGGACGTCCGCAAAGTTGCCTTCCATCGCGCGCGTTTCGGCCATCTGAAAGAGCAGGTCGATCTGCGGACGATCGAGATAGCCGGGCAAATACTTGTCGAGCTTCGGTGCGCCCACCGCGCGCGCCGGATTCGCGTCGACCATCTCGTTGCGATGCATCCAACGATAGAAACTCCGCACGCCGGACAGTGTACGCGCCATCGTGCGCTTCCCCACACCGCGGCGCGACAGGTGCGCGAGAAAGCCGCGCATCGCGAGACGATCCACACCTTCCCAACTCCACGCATCGATGCCGTAATACCCACCGAGAAACTCCACGAATTCGTGGAGGTCGCGCTCGTACGCCTTCACGGTGTTGGGTGAAACGTCGCGTTCCTTCGCGAGATGGCGCAGGTACTCCTGCACGTCAGGCGGCGCCACGAACTCCTGTGTCATGCTCGTGCGCCGGACGCGAGCAACGCTTCATCGCGCCATTGCATCATGTGCGCAAGCGCGCGCTCGGCCAGCTGTTCCTTCTTGATGCGCTTGTCCTTGATGCGGATACCAAGTTCGTCCACCAGGCCGAAATTCGCATTCATCGGCTGAAAGTGTCGCGGATCTGCCTCGCGCAAATAGCGATAGAGCGCACCCAGCATCGTCGTCGGCGGCGGGACGACCGGCTCGTCGCCAGCGAGCACGCGCGAAAGGTTGATGCCCGCGAGCAGGCCGGTCGCCGTGCTCTCGGTGTATCCCTCGACACCCGTGAGTTGTCCCGCGAACAGCGTCGTCGCGTCGTCCTTCAAGGAGAGATGCGGCGTGAGCGCAGCTGGCGCATTGAGATACGAATTTCGATGGATGGAACCGAAGCGCAGAAACTCGGCGTTCTCGAGCCCCGGGATCATGCGGAACACGCGCTGTTGTTCCGGATACCGCAAACGTGTTTGAAATCCAACCAGATTCCACATGCGCCCACCGCGATCTTCCATGCGGAGTTGCACGATCGCGTAGGCCTCGCGGCCCGTGTGCGGATTGGTGAGCCCCACCGGCTTCATCGGCCCAAAACGAAGTGACTCTCGCCCGCGACGCGCCATTTCCTCCGCCGGCATGCAGCCCTCGAAATAGGGTACCGCGTCGAATTCATGCGCCGTCGCCTGATCCGCCAACGTCAGCGCATCGAGAAAGGCTTCGTACTGCTCGCGGGTCATCGGGCAATTGAGATACGCGCCGTCGCCCTCGCCTTCCATCGTCTCCTTGCCATAGCGCGACGCACGAAAGACGATGTCGTGATCGATGGAGTCGTATGCGACAATCGGCGCGATCGCGTCGTAGAACGCGAGCGACTGAACGCCCAGCCGTTCTCGAATTGCGGCAGCCAGCGCGTCTGAGGTAAGGGGTCCGGTCGCGATGATGCCGGGCGAAGGAAGGGTGGACACCTCCTCGCGCACAATGCTAATGCGCGGATGCGCCGAGACACGTGCGTCGACGCGGGAGGAGAAGATGTCGCGATCGACGGTGAGTGCGCTGCCGCCTGGGACGCGAGCGTCGTCGGCGCATTCGAGAATCATGCAGCCGAGTAGCCGCATCTCCGCCTTCAGCAGGCCGTGCGCGTTCGTGGTCTCGGTGCTCTTGAACGTGTTCGAGCACACCAGCTCCGCCAAGCGATCCGTCTTGTGCGCCTCGGTGCCGCGAAGCGGACGCATTTCATGCAGCGCGACGTCGTGCCCGCGCTCGGCGAGCTGCCATGCGGCTTCGCTGCCGGCGAGGCCGCCGCCGACGATGTGAATGGGGATGAGCGGCTGGCGGTTCGTCATCGTATCGAATCTAGTCACCTGGCCGCTCACCGCTCTGCGCCGGCTGGCTTCCGAACACTTCGGAAATGGTTCGATGGTGCCGATACTCGATGCATGACGAATTGTTTTCGGCACGTCCTTGAAGGACGCCTCGCCCTCCTGCTCACGGTGAACGCGGCAAGCCTCCTCACAACGGGCTGCGATCGGGCGGCGCCGTACCGTATTGGCGTGGTGCTGGACGTTGATGGCGGTCGTGGCGCGGCGCTC
>JBDTXZ010000376.1:0-4654 GCA_040005935.1 bacterium
AGGTCATCGAGTTCGAGCTTGCGCTCGCCGACCTCTCCACCGTCGAAAAGCGCCTCGATCGCGTAAAACGCTCCGCCAAGACGGGCGACAAGGAGGCGCTTGCCGAGTTGCCCACCCTCGAGCGCGCACACGAGTTCCTGAAAGAAGGCAAAGGCTTGTGGGAAGCGAAGCTCTCGGCTGATCAGCTCGCGCTGCTGAAGCCACTCTCACTGATGACGGCAAAGCCGATTCTGTACGCGGCCAACGTCACGGACGCAGAACTCTCTGGCCAGGAAGGCGCTCACCTCACGGCGCTCCGCAAGGCGATCGAAGCGAGCGGTGAGCTGGCCGAGATCGTTCCGTTCTCGGCGAAGATCGAGAGCGAACTTGCTGAGTTGCCACCGGAAGATCGACAGGAATTTCTCGCGACACTCGGGCTCGAAAGTGCAGGACTCGATCGCTTGATCAAGGGCGGATATCACCTGCTCGGACTGCAGACTTATTTCACCGCGGGCGAACAAGAAGTGCGCGCATGGACGATTCACCGTGGCAATACCGCGCCGCAGGCCGCTGGCGTCATTCATTCGGATTTCGAGCGCGGTTTCATCAAGGCGGAGACTGCGGGTTACGATGACTTCATAAGTCACAGTGGCTGGAAGGGCGTGAAGGACAAGGGATTGATGCGCCAGGAAGGTAAGGACTACGTCGTGAAAGACGGAGACGTGTTGCTCTTCCGTTTTAACGTGTGACGACGTGATCGGTGCGGCGCCACGAGTGGTACCGACTACGATGACTTCGGCGTCTCGCCAGTTCGGATGAAGGACTTCGATTCCCCGTGATGGAGGCTCAGGTGTGGCTTGCTGAGATTGAACCCTCCCGAATTCAGTACGTCGAACGAGCCTTGTAGCACCAGCAGCAGGACCAGCGTAACGGGGTGAACAGCCCACGCGGGTGGATTGCGCGAACGACGCAGGGCCCACCACGCGATCCCCATCATCGTCGACTCGATTACGAAGTCGACGACCGCATGCTGGTAGAGGTTGACCCCGGTGATCGGCCCGCCAAGCCAGAAGCGTTTGTAGCCCGTCACGAAGTCCAGCGCGACGTGCGACAGCACCAGGACGCCGGAAAGCAGCGCGGTGCTGCGACGGTGCCAGATGCCCCACGCAAGCGCGGCCATACCAGCCGCCAGCACGAGCACCGCCGGAAATGCATGGGTGTACATGCCGCACGTCGTGCGACACTCCGTTCCTTGCGGTAGTACGAAATCGGCAAGGTCCGGCAGCATGGACGCCACGATCATGGCCACGAGCTCCGTCCGTGGCCACCGTGCCCGCGCCGCGTAGGCGAGGCTGATATGTCCCGCTACCACTGCGACGCGTCCGATTTCATCACGGCTCTAAGACTAATAGAGCGCGCCACGCGCAACGTGTCGCTTCAGGGAAACAGTTCGATGCGAAACGTCGTACCCACTCCGAGCTCGCTCTCGGCGTCGATGCGGAAGTCCATCGCGTCACAGAGCGCTCGCGAAATCGAGAGACCGAGCCCAGTTCCACCGTAGTGTCGAGACGTTGACGATTCGGCTTGCTCGAACGGCGTGAACACAGCGACAAGGCGGTCGGCCGGAATTCCAATTCCCGTATCGGAGATCTCAATGCGGCGGCGGCTCATCCCGTTCGGCGATTCGTCGACAAGAATGCGAACCGTCACGCCGCCGGACGGTGTGAACTTGACTGCGTTGCCGACCACGTTGAGCAGGACCTGGTGGAGCTTGCCTGCGTCTGCGTTCACGATCACCGATGCGGCTGATGTCTCGAGTGTCAGAGACAAACCGGACGCGTGCGAGTGCGTTTCGAGTTGCAACAACACTTGCCTCGCCACCGCGACGACGTCGACAGGAGCCATCTCGAGCTCCATTCGCCCTGCTTCGATTTTCGCGATGTCGAGCACGTCGTTGATGAGGCCAAGCAGATGAGTGCCGGCTGCGTTGACCCGAGAGAGATACGCGATGTCAGTGTCGTCAAACGCGTTCTGCTTGTTGCGCAGCAGGATATTCGAGAAGCCGATGACCGAGTTGAGCGGCGTGCGCAGCTCATGGCTCATCTTGGCGACGAATTCGGACTTCGCGAGGTTCGCGGCTTCCGCTGCGACGCGTGCTCGTCGCACCTCGGCGTCAGCCTCCACGCGCGCCGTAATGTCGCGCACGGTGATCGTCACGCCGTCGCCGAGTGGAACAATCTGCTCCTGGATCCATCGGACGCGCCCCGCGCTGTCGATTGACTCACGCTCCTGCTCCAGCGGTGCGCCTGATGCGACGATGGAGGCCATGACGGCGGCCGGCGCTAGTTGCCGGGCCACGGCAGGGAGTTCTGAGAGGCGGCGCCCCGCAAAGTTGCCGTGATCAAGAGTGCACAGTTCCTCCGCGCGACGGTTCGCGTCGAGCAGCGCAAAGTCGATGATCGCGCCACGCGCGTCGCGAACGACGCCGACGATGAACAGTGCGTCGAGCGACGCGTCCATGGCGGCGCGGAAGCGCGCTTCACTTTCACGCTGCGCGATTTGCGCGCGCGCGCGCTCCGTGAGCAGTGTGCGTCGCGCCTCGGATGCCTGCGCGTGGGCGACGGGCGCGCCGAGCAGTGTTGCCATGAGGCTCAGTGTGGACGCCTGTTGCTCATCGAACGCGCGTGATGAACGCGACGCGACGGCGAGCCAGCCGATGGTCGCACGGTCGTGGAGAATTGGAATCGCGAGCATGGCGCCGATGCCGAGCCTGTCGCACACGTCGCCGAGCACTTCGGGCGACTCGTGCCGGTCGTCGTAGCGAATGCATTGGAGCCGCGCGCCGGAGGTGGGGCCGTGAGGCACGAGTACCGCGCCGAGTTCGATGTCGAGAGCGGAAATTCCATCGTACGCCCGACCACGTTCTCCGACCCCATCCCGCAGCTCGATCACGGCGGCCTCCGCGGCGGTGAGCTCGCGAGCGCGGAGCACGATTCGCGGCAGCAGCTCGGCGAGCTCGAAGCCAAACGCCGCGACATCCTGGCGCGTGACGGCGAGCGCTGAGAGTTGCTCGGCTCTCGCGCGTCGTCGTGCCTCGGCGGCCCGTTGAGCGGCGAGATCGCGCGCATGACAGGCGAAGCCGGAGACCTTCCCATGCTCGTCGCGGAGCGACGTCAGGACCGTCTCGATCCAGACGCGCCGGCTGTCCTTCCGAACGAGCCAACCCTCGCCGTCCGCGCGGCCACCGCGTGCGGCCCGCGCCAAATCATTGAACGGATGCCCGTCGGCCAACTCCTCCGGCGCGTACAACACGGAGACGGCCCTGCCCACGATTTCCGCTGCCGTGTAGCCAGTGACGCCGGCGGCCCCCGGACTCCAGCCGGTGATGATGCCACCTGGATCGATCAGGAATACCGCAGACGATGCTTCCGTGAGCTGTGGATTGCCTGGTGCCACGGAGGCATGATCTGCATTAGACATAAGTTATCCGAGCGAGTATCGGATCGCGGACATAAACACTGTATGGTCGCTCGGTTGACGTTACGTGGCAATGCGCAACACTACTGAATCGTAATCAACCTGAGGGCCTCGCCCCTGAACTGGAGTGGCGAGAGCAGCCGCGTGAGCGCACCATCCGCCTCGACCTGAATGTACAGCGGACCAGCGGTTGATGGAGCCTGGAACGTCGCAGAGAACTGGAATGTCCCGTTCGGCAAGCGTGTCGTCGCAGCGCTAACGGGCGTCCCGTGCTCGTCTTCAACGGTGCTCCGTGTGTAAAACAGTCGCCCTGCCGGTGCGCCTCCATTTCCGAAGTCGAACGGCTGCGTCGTTTCGTCGAACGTCCACGTCACCGTCAGCCCGGCGCCCGGTGCAACGCTGGACGGTGCAACGATATTAGCGGCGTATGTGCGCAGGTTTACGACGGCAAGGGATGTCGACTTTTGAATGTCGACCGGAACCTGCGTCGAACCCAACAGATATGCCACGCCTTTACACACGGGGCCGAAGCCACAGAAAAACGTTTCCGCATCCGCACGGACGCGAAAGGTCGCAACGAACGAGGGCACGACCGTTATTCGTGCGAAGGTGTCTGTTGCCGTCGTGGCCGTAAGGCCGGTTGTTGGAGTGTAGGGCGAATCATGCCAGGCCTTGATCGCCTGTCCGGGACGGCTGCCCTTTACGGCGATGAAGAAGACGCCGTCCGGTGTGACGTAGAGGTTGGCAGTTCCGTTCTTCCCGGACGCCGTGGCTGTGATCGTGACAAATCCCGTCGATTGCGGCGTTACCAGTCCGAAGACGTCGACCGTCGCCACGTCGACGTTGGACGTCGAAAACGTGATCGGCCGCGCAAGGACGTTTCCAGCGCTGTCCACTGCGGTCGCATGAAGTGCTTGCGGAGCGCCGGGTATCACAAAGACGTCATACGGCGCAAATACCACCCGCGCGACCGGGATCGGCGCGACGGTGATCGACACCGATGCGGTAACGGCAGCGACCGTGATGCCTTCAACGGTAATTGTCGCCGTCCCGATACCCGTCGCGGTGACGACACCCGTTGGGGACACCGTCGCGACGGCCGCGTTCGAACTTGTCCAGGTTACGGAGCGAATCGAAACCGGCAAGTTGACGGAGTCCTTGCCGGTGAGCGTGAACTGGGACACGGCGCCGAGCAACA
>JBDTXZ010000377.1:0-4650 GCA_040005935.1 bacterium
CTGCTTCTCGCAGCGGCGGCCTGTCACCCCGACTTCCAAATTACGCAGTACCCCACCAATGAGGCGCTCTATCGGGCCGCGACGACTGAGTTCGCCGCGAAACGATGGGACAACGCGGTGGCGGCGTTCGAAAAGCTGACCACGGACCTCCCGGCTCGTGATACGCTCCTTCCGCGCGCGTATTGGTTCCTCGCCCGCGCACATGAGGAGCACGCCGAACATATCCTTGCCGCGACCACATACTCGCGTCTCGTCGAGAGCTTTCCCGACGACTCACTTTCTGACGACGCCGCGTTGGCGTCTGCACGACAGTACTGGCAGATGTGGAAAAAGCCGGCGCTCGATCCAACCTACGGCGAGACGGCACTGGCGACGTACAACACGCTCCTCAGCCTCTATCCCGCGTCGCCACTCATTCCCGAAGCGAAAAAGGAACTCGCCGAGATTGAGGATCAGTTTGCTCGGAAGAACTACCTCACTGGTATGTATTACTTCCGGCGCGGTGGCTACGACTCGGGAATCATCTATTTCAGGGATGTCCTGACGAAGTACCCCAACGCGCCGACCGCGCGTGAGGCACAGCTTCGCCTGGTGGACTCCTACAAGGTCATTCGCTACAAGGAAGACGCGGCTGACGTCTGCGCCGTACTCCGCAGGAACTTTCCTGACGACGCCGAGGTGCGCACGACGTGCGACGGTGTCGCAGCGCCAGTCGTTGTTACGCCGGCAGTGCCGGCCAATGCACCTCCGTCGTCGACGGGGCCGCCCGCGACGCCCCCGACAACGCCCCCCGCGTACTGAAGCGTGCGTCTCGGGATATTCGGTGGGTCGTTCGACCCGCCGCACCTCGGGCACCTTCTTCCAGTCATCGACGCCTCTGAGGCGCTTGACCTCGACGCCGTTGATTTCTTGCCGGCGCGCGAGCAGCCCTTCAAAGCCGGACGCGCAGCAGCGACAGCCGAGCAGCGCTTCGAGATGACTGAGCGGCTGGTCGCGGGGATTCCAGGCTTTAGAGCGAACCGGTCGGAAATTGACCGGACCGGGTTATCTTACACGGTTGACACCGTGGCGCAGATGGCGGCAGCGAACCCAAAGGCGGAGATCGTCCTTCTCCTTGGCGCCGATGCCTACGCCCTCTTCGAGCAGTGGCGGGAGCCGGAACGGATTCGAGCGTTGGCAACGGTAGCCGTCCTCTTGCGGGGGGGCGATCCGCCTCCCACGCTCGGGTCGGGACCGGTGCAGGTGCTGCAGACGCGGCGGGTGGATATCTCGTCCACTGAGTTGCGCGCCCGGGTGGCTGACGGGCGAACCATTCGCGGTTTCATGCCGGATGCGGTCGCAGATTATATCGCGGAGCATCGGCTGTATCGATAAGAGGACTGCATGTTAAAGCGTGTACTGAGTGCCTTCCTGGGGACCCGCCACGAGCGGGACCGCAAGAAAATCCAGCCGATCCTCGACGCCATTCACGAGCACGAGGCGCGCCTCGCGACCGCGAGCGTCGAGGAAATTCGCGGCCAGACCGCAAAATTCCGGACGCTGCTCAACGAACGCACGGGCGCACTGGAGTCGCGTGCGACGGAACTCCGTGAACTCAAACGCGCGGCCGCTGATGCGGTCGAGCGCGAACGCCTCGACACCGAGCTGAGTGGAGTGGACGGCAGCGGCGGCCTCGAGGCCGAGCTTCGCAGGACGATCGCCGAATCGCTCGACGAAATTCTACCAGAAGCGTTTGCGACAATGCGCGAGGCGTGCCGGCGCCTGCTCGGCTCGACAGTAAGCGTCACGGGCCGCGATACCGAGTGGAACATGGTGCCGTACGACGTCCAGCTGATGGGCGGTATCCAGCTCCACTTCGGCAAAATAGCAGAAATGGCCACGGGCGAAGGCAAGACGCTCGTCGCCACACTGCCGTTGTATCTCAATGCGCTGCCCGGAAAGGGATCGCACCTGGTCACCGTGAATTCGTACCTCGCCCGCCGCGACTCGCAGTGGATGGGGCACCTCTACACCTGGCTCGGCCTCACTGTCGGGTGTCTCGACGAAACGGAAGCAGGAACGCCAGAGCGTCGCGCGGCCTACCTCGCGGACATCACGTACGGCACGAACAACGAGTTCGGCTTCGATTACCTTCGCGACAACATGGTCACGTCGCTCGAACAACGCGTCCAGCGAAGCCATGTGTTCGCGCTGGTCGACGAGGTTGACTCGGTTCTCATCGATGACGCACGCACACCGCTCATCATCTCTGGGCCCGTTGGGAACGAAGGCGACGTTCAGTATTTCGAGCATAACACCTCGATCTCACGGCTCGTCCGCAAGCAGGTTGAGCTCGTGAACGTGCTGGTCGCCGATGCCGAACGCGACCTCGAGGCCCGTCGCACACAGGACGCCGCAGTGAAGATGTATCAGGCGCAACTCGGCCACCCGAAAAATCGGCGTCTCCAGAAGCTGCTGAACGAGGTAGGAAACAAGCAGCTCGTGCTGGGCGTCGAGCTCGAGCATCTCGCGGATCGCAAGTTGCCGCCGCCCAAGCAAGTCTATCGGACCATCGAGGACGATCTGCTCTTCGTGCTGGATGAACGAGGGCACTCGGTGCACCTCACGGATCGTGGCGTCGATTACATGGCGCCGTCGGACCACGACGCATTCATGCTGCCCGATCTCAGCGAGGCGGTGCATCGCATCGACCACTCAGCGGATCTTACGCCCGAGCAGAAAATCGCCGAGCGTCGCACGCTGGAGATCGATTACGCGGGAAAGAGTGAGCGGTTAAACATCGTCCATCAGCTGCTGCGCGCGCATGCGCTGTACGAGAAGGACGTCAACTACGTCGTGCAAGACGGCGAGGTGCTCATCGTCGATGAGTACACGGGGCGCACGATGCCCGGGCGGCGTTGGAGCGAGGGGTTGCATCAAGCCGTCGAGGCCAAGGAAGGCGTTCGCGTCAAGGGCGAGACGCAGACGATGGCCACGATCACGATCCAGAATTACTTCCGCATGTATGAGAAGCTCGCGGGCATGACGGGCACCGCAGAAACGGAAGAGACGGAGTTCTACGAGATCTACAAGCTCGAAGTCGCGGTTATTCCAACGAATCGCGATGTCATCCGCGACGACCGGCATGATCTCGTCTACAAGACGCGCCGAGAGAAGTACAACGCGATTGTCGAGGAGACGCGACGGTTGCACGAGCTCGGATATCCGGTGCTCATTGGTACAACAAGCGTGGACGCGTCGGAGACGCTGTCAAAGCTCATGCAGCGCGCTGGCATGGTGCACAATGTCCTTAACGCGAAGTACCACCAGCGCGAGGCGGAAATCGTCCAGAACGCCGGGCAGCCCGGCGCGATCACGATCGCGACGAACATGGCTGGCCGAGGCACTGACATCAAGCTCGGCGAAGGCGTCACGCCGTCGAAGCCGTCGGTGATCAAGGATCCGGACGGCAAGGACATCAACGTCGACGAGATGGGCGGACTCCACATTGTGGGATCCGAGCGGCACGAGTCGCGTCGTATCGATCGCCAGTTGAGAGGTCGTGCGGGCCGCCAGGGAGATCCGGGCGCGAGCCAGTTCTTCCTGTCGCTCGAGGACGACCTGATGCGCCTGTTCGGCAGCGATCGCATCGCCAAGTTGATGGATCGCATGGGCGCGCAGGAGGGCGAGGTGCTCACGCACCCGCTCATTACGCGGTCGATCGAACAAGCGCAGAAGCGCGTTGAGCTGCAGAACTTCCAGAGCCGCAAGAAACTGCTCGAGTATGACGATGTCATGAATCAGCAGCGCGAGGTGATCTATTCACTGCGCGCGTTCGCACTTGAGGGCGGTGAGGAGCTCAAGGGCGAAGCGATCAAGATGGTCGAGAAAGCAGTGTCGCGTCGGGTGGAGACTGTGCTGGCGGAGTTCGAAGATGCGTCGGAGTGGGACTTCGACCTGCTGCGCCAGGAACTGCTCATGCACTATCTGCTTCAGGTCAAGGAGTTCGACGACGAGAACCTTCGTCCCTCGTTGCTTGCTGATGCGCAGGCCCAAGTCTCTGAAGCGGGCCGCTCGGCATTTGCGGGCAAGATCGAAGCGCTCGATCTCGTACGCGATCAAGAGGGTGGGTACGCAGACCGTCTGCTGCGCTACGTCATGCTCAACGTGCTGGACGAGAAGTGGAAGGACCATCTCTACGATCTCGACCAGTTGCGCAACGCGATCCACTATCGTTCGTGGGGCCAGAAGGATCCGCTCGTCGAGTACAAGCAGGAAGCGTATACGATGTTCGTGGATCTCATGAACGACGTGGCCGAGACATTCAGCGACCGCTTCCTCAAGGTGCAATTGGTCATCGAAGAAGGTCCGCCAGATGACGGGCAGAATGAAATGCCTGCGCCGCCGCCACCTCCTTCGCAACCGACCAAGCGTTACAACGCGATGGGCGTGCTCGAGGAGTATGCACCAGAACCGATTACTGGCGCCGCGGTCGTCGAGGACATCGGACCAGCAGAAACGCCGAATGAGAAAGAGGCTGTCGTGCGTCGCGATCCCGTCATCGTCGGCGCAGGACGCGCCCGGACCGCGAGTGATTTGAAGACAGGTCCCGCTGCGCCAGTCGACTGGACGACGGTCGGGCGAAACGATCCGTGTCCGTGCGGATCTGGG
>JBDTXZ010000378.1:0-4650 GCA_040005935.1 bacterium
ATTGCCTCACCGCTCGCGTACACGCGGTCACGCACGCGCTCGGAGGGATAGTCTTGCACGGGCAGTGCAGGCGCGCGTCCGATGGAGCGTCGCTCCACGTACTGCGCCAGACCTTCGTTGAGTTCCGATCCACGCTCGTACGCTGCGGCGGCCGCACCCAGTCGCGCGAAGCGCGCGCGCCGCTCGTCCAGGAATGCACCGCTCCAACATGTCGCCATATCATCCGACGCGGCTCCTAACGCGGCTCTTAACGACGCCGTCTCCTCACGCCGCAACGCGAGTGCGGCCGCGTCGTCAAATGCGTACGTGAACAAGTCAGCCTCATTCGCGATCCACGCCGGATGATTCGCGCGTTCGTACACGTGAAAGAGCTCATGAATTGCGGTCGATGCCGACTCATCGGCAGTCGAGCGGCGGTCGGGAGCAAGCACCACCGTCGCAGTGCGAACTCCGTCCAGCACGATGCTGCTATTCGAGGTCACGCTCGTATCGCGACCCACCTTCATGGCCACGTTCGGGGTGCCGGCGACCGCGACGAATCCCACAGGCGGACGAGGATGTCGAAACAGCACGGTCCGCTCGCCGTCGTAATACGCAATTGGCGCGGTGCGCGGATCGAAATGTGGCCAGAGCGCCACAGTGGCAAGCCGGTTCAGCGCCGAATCGATCGCGAAGACCGACGGTATCGAGGGTTGCGGTGGTTGATTGGCCACGCTGGCTCCCGCGCAGCCATACAAGGCGAGCGCTCCGAGAACCCTCCTTCGTGAATCAGCCATCGGTCGAAATAGAAGAGGTGGGCCCCCGCGTCACACACTGCACCGTCGTTCGACTCGCCAGCGTACGGAACAGTTGCTTGTCATCCTGAGCGATCAAAGCGAGTCGAAGGACCTGCACCCGGACGAAGCTCGAAAGTCTACGGCGTCTGAATGCGCGATTGCGCTCTCGAGCGGATCAGCACACGCTCGCGCTCGATGTCGCGCAGCCGGTCACTCCAGGAACTACTCCGCTGGGTTCCAAGCGAAACGACCAAGGGTTGGTTCACGTCGAGCGCATCGTCGAACAGGTAGAGCGCCGTCTGCGTCTCCCTCGGCTGCAGCCGCTGCTCGCCGAAACCGCTGCTGAGTGGCACTATCTCTACCGGCCGAAAGTCGCGTCCCGCCGAAGTGATGGTGAGATCGAGGGGTGAGAACTTGGCGTCACGAGCAAGTCCGTAATAATTGACGTACCACAGGCTTCCGCGCAGCAGACCATGCTGGGCCACGAGCCGCGAGATCGCGGACTTGTGGCTCTCCGCGAGCTCGCGGAGCGCGCGATACGAATCGGACGAGAGCGTTCGGATCACACCTTCGTCGAGCGGCGTCAGTCGCACGATGACGTCAGGCAGCTGCAGCGAGACCGAGATGGCGACTTGCTGTAGCGAACCGAATCCCGCCGGGATCAGCGCCGCACCCGTCGTGTCCGCGGCGACAATCGCCGGTGTCGCGGGAGTCGTGGCTGGCTTCGGCGCAACCGCTGGCGGTGTTTGTGCGCACGCAGACAATCCGGGAAACACCGCGACGGCCGCGCACACAGTCAAACGCGCCGGTCTCCAGTTCACGCGTCGCCCTCGGGCGCACGTACCGACGGCGGTGCGTCGAGCGCGCCTTCGTCCACGGTCTCCAGAGTGGCCGGAGCGGCGCGCCACGACGGTTGCTCGATCAATGACATCAACGCCGACGCCAAGTCATCGCGGCCCTGATTGGTCTCCGCGCTGAACGGAATCATCTGGTCGTCCTCGAGACGAAGCGCAACGGCAATGTCGTGAACGCGCTTTCCTACTTCTCGAGGCTTCAGCTTGTCCACCTTCGTCAACGCGACGATCGTCGGCACTTCAATTTCCGCGAGGAAATCGAACATCTGGAGATCCTCATCCGACGGATGATGCCGCACGTCGAGCAACTGCACGACACCGCGCAACGCGGTCGACGCGCGCAGGTATCCCTCGATGAGCGGCAACCATTCCGCCTTACGCGCCTTGGCGATCCGTGCGTATCCGTAACCGGGCAAGTCCGCGAGGACGAACGAGTCGTTCACCTTGAAGAAGTTGATCTCGCGCGTGCGACCGGGTGTGTTGCTCACTCGCGCAAACGCCTTGCGACGCACAAGCCTGTTCAGCAGGGACGACTTGCCAACGTTCGAGCGTCCGGCAAAGGCCACCTCCGGCAGCTCATTCGTTGGACGCCAACCGTCCGCTGTCGCCATTGGTCCGATGAACTCGAGCGACTTGATCACGAGCGGATCCTTCTTCGCATCCGCGCTCAATGCGCCACCATCGTCGCGGTCTCTTCCTCGACACGCGGCATGACTGCGCGCGCCAGCGCGATGGCGAGGACCTCGTCCATCGAGCGCACAGGATGAAACTGAATTCCCGCCTTCACTTCCATGGGGAGCTCATCGAGGTCGCGCGCATTCTCTTGCGGCAGGATCACGTGCGTGATCCGGTTTCGCAGCGCGGCGACTGTCTTCTCCTTCAGTCCGCCGATGCCGAGCACGCGCCCGCGAAGGGTAATCTCGCCGGTCATCGCAACATCGCCGCGAAGTGGAACGCCCGTGAGCGCGCTGACAATCGCACACGCGATGGCGATGCCTGCGCTGGGGCCATCCTTGGGCGTTGCGCCCGCGGGAATGTGCACATGCAAGTCGCGCGTGCGAAGAAACTCGCGCTCCAATCCAAGCGAGCTCGCACGTGCGCGTGCATAGCTCAACGCTGCGCTTGCCGACTCCTTCATCACGTCGCCGAGCGTACCGGTGAGTTGCAAACGGCCTCGACCCGGGACGACGCTGACTTCGATCTCCAGCACATCGCCACCGACGCTTGTGTAGGCGAGACCGGTGGCGACACCAACCTTGTCCTCGATGAGATTCGCTTCCGGATCGAATGGCGCAACGCCGAGCATCGCGTGCAGCATGGAGCGCGTCACGCTGTCGTTTTCCTGCCTGACTTCCTCGCTCGCATACGCCGTGCGCCGCTCGGCGCGCGCCCGCGCGAGCTTACGCGACAAGCGGGCGAGCCGGCGCTCCAGATCGCGCACACCTGCCTCGCGCGTGTATCCGTGCACGATCGCTGGAATCACGTCGCTGTCGAGCGAGACGGTCGCTGGATCAATCCCATGCTGCTTCAGCTGGCGTGGCAGAAGGAACTGCCGAGCGATCGCGTACTTCTCCTGATCGAGATACCCTGCGAGGCGGATGATCTCCATTCGGTCCCTGAGCGGCTCCGGAATCGTCGCCATGGAGTTCGCCGTCGTGATGAACAACACTTGCGACAGATCGTAATCCGCTTCGAGGTAGTGATCGTTGAAGGCCCGGTTTTGCTCCGGGTCGAGCACCTCGAGCAGCGCCGCTGACGGATCGCCGCGATAGTCATTGCCAAGCTTGTCGATTTCGTCGAGCAGAATGACGGGATTCACCGTTTCGGCGCGCCGCATCGCCTGAATGACTCGGCCGGGCATCGCGCCGATGTACGTGCGCCGATGGCCGCGAATTTCTGCTTCGTCGCGCACGCCGCCCAATGACATCCGCACGAACTTGCGTCCGAGTGCGCGCGCGATCGACCGGCCGAGCGACGTCTTTCCGACTCCGGGGGGGCCGACGAGGCACAGAATGGGGCCGTCCAGTCGCTCGACGAGCGCGAGCACCCCGATGTAGTCGAGCACCCGCTCCTTCACGTCGTCTAAACCGTAGTGGTCCTCATCGAGCACGTGTCGCGCGTGCGAAACATCGAGTACGTCATCCGTGCGCTCCGTCCACGGCAAGGCCGCGATCCAGTCGAGGTACGTACGTGCAACCCCAGACTCTGGCGACATGGCTGACAGGCGCCGCAGCCGTTTCAACTCTCGACGCGCGCGCGTAAGGACGGGTTCGGGCAATCCCTTGGCCTCGAGCGTTGCGCCGAGTTCGTCAGTGTCATCGCCATCCTCGCCGCCCAGTTCGCGCTGGATCGCCTTCAGCTGCTCCTGGAGATAGAACTCGCGCTGATTCTGAAAGAGTGAACCGCGCACGTCGTCGTCGATCTTGCGCTCGAGCTTCAGCAGGTCGATTTCGCTGGTCAACGTCTCGCCAAGCGTGCGCAGTAGCGTGGGGAAGTCGGTGGCTTCGAGCAGCCCCTGACGCCGCTCGAGGCGCGTCCCGAGATGTGCGGCGATTCCAAACGCCTGACGAGCCGGCGAATCCGAACCCTGAATGAGCGTCACCAGCTCGGGCGGCAACCGCCGGTGCACCGCGACGTACTCCTCGAACAGCGACAGGGCTCGGCGAAGGTGCGGCTCTGCGTCGTCCACGCCCTCGAGCGTGAGTGGCGCCATGGGCTCGACGACGGCGCGCAGGCATTCAGTGCTCGGCACGTAGCGGGACACGCGCGCCCGTGTGACACCCTCAACGAGCACCCTGACGGTGCCGCTGGCGAGTCGTGACAGTTGACGTACGCGTGCGACGACTCCAACCCGATAGAGGTCCGCGGCCGCTGGGTCCTGCGTTTCTGGGTCGCGCTGCGCGACGAGGAGCACCAGGCTGTCAGTTCCGTTCGCAGCCTCCAACGCAGCGAGCGAGGCCGCGCGGCCGACGAGCAGCGGCATGACGACGTACGGAAAGACGACGACGTCGCGGAGCGGA
>JBDTXZ010000379.1:0-4628 GCA_040005935.1 bacterium
GATACGCGACCGAAATTGGCCCAGCGATTGCCTTCTCCGAACAACGAGCTACCATCGCGCCGGATGGTGGCGTCGAGGACGTACCGATCCTTGAAATCGAGGCTGCCGCCGCCCGACATACCGACATTGGTGATCTTCTGTGTGCTCGACGAGACCGACTTGTTGGTCTGCAGGTTGCTCGTCGTGAAGACGTCCTTCACGTTGAAGATTTCACCGGAGCTCGCGTTGTTGGTGATGTCTTCATTGTCGAACAAGCCGCGGAACTGAATCTTTGCGTTGAGGTCGCTCCGGAGCTGCTTGCGAAACGTTGCGGTCAGGTTCGCCGTCGTTGACGCATCGCCAGCGTTGCCGAGCAACTGGTTTCCGGAATTGTCCGCTGATGACGTCGTGAACGTCCGATAGCCCTTCTTTTCATACAACGTTTGCAGGCGCTGACGGTTGTCGTACGCGTACGTGCCTTCGAGCGTGACCCAATCCCTCGGGAAATACCGCGCGGTCACGTTGCCCAGGAAGCGATACGAATCGCTCGAGTTGAACAGATTTTCCGTGTCGTACAGGAACGTGCCGCCACCGTTGCCGGTGGGGGTATGCAAGCTTGCGCCGCCGCTGCGAACGAGGTAGCGGCCCAGAGTATCGCGAGCCAGGTAGTCCGTACCCGCTGACGCTCCGCGCATCAGCTGGCCGAAGATCGTGGAGCCGGCGTTGCTGCCACCGTTGCGGTTGTCGTTGGTGCCCTTGTCGTACAGCGTGCTCGTCGAAATCGTGAGGTCCGACCGCGCATCGTAGTCGAGATTGACGCGGCCGCGCACCTGTTGGTTGCCCTTGAGGCCGAGGATGGCGTCTTCCTGACTCTGGTACGATCCGCTCGCAAAGAAGCGGACTGCGCCCGCCTTGCCCGTCGCGTCAACCGAATTGATCGAAATCGGGTTTCTCGTGACGGCCTGCGCCAACATGTTGTAATAGTGATCGGGCCAGATCTGCGCCTGGAAGAGGTTCTGCAGATCTCCGTTGCCCACACCCGGAGCATTGTACTGGCCAGCCTGCGGCGTACGGATGGTGTCCGCCGCCACGTTGTTGATGCGGAAGATCTCCTGCATCCAGTTGAAGGTGCGCGAGCAGCCGGCGATGGGGCCGGCGCCCTGAACGCAGAAGCGCTTGCCGGTTTCGTCGAGCTGGATTTGATGATTGACCGGCTGGCCGTAGCTGATGCTGTTCACGTCACTCAAGCCGTACTCGCTGCGCGCGTTGAACTTGATGCCTTCAGCGCCCGAACCACCGCGCTTCGTCCTGATCGTGATGACGCCGTTTGCTGCGCGCGTACCATAGAGGGACGCACCGGCGGCACCCTTGACCACTTCGGCCGACTCGATGTCGAGACCGCCGAGTTCCGTCAAGCTGCCGACGTTCATGATGGCGCCGTCAACGATGATCAGCGGGCCCTGCGTGCGGCCCGTCGCATTGATCGACGTTGGTCCGCGGAGCTGAATTTCAGGGCTGGAACCGGGCCGTCCGCTCGTCTGCGCGATGCGAAGGCCAGCGACTTTACCCGCCAACGCCTTGATCGGATCGAGCGCAGGCACGGGCAAGTCTTCCGAGGTGATTCGTCCGACGGCGAACGGAACCTTCGAGCGTTCCGTTCCCTCGACGACACCCGTGACAACGACTTCACTCAGACGGTTCACGTCCGCTTGCATCGTGAAGTTCTGCGTCTGCGCACCCGGGACAACCGTGATGACCCTGAGTTGCGACTGCTGCCCGATCGAACGAATGCGGAGATTGACCTTTTGTCCGCTCACGCGCGCAGCGGGAATGCTGATCGAGTAGGTACCCGCCGCATTCGTCCCGACCGAAACGGCCAAGTCGTTGATGTAGAGATTCGCTGCTTCTACGGGCTGGCCGGACTCGCTCGTCACCTTGCCGGTGATGACTGCGGTTTGTGCTTGAGCCGTTGACGCAGGCACTGTGAGCAGCGCGCTCAATAGTGCGAGTGCAAGAACTCGAACACGGTTCCTGATATTCATGGTCATCTCACTCCCTCGATGAGCAAAAGGGGATTAACTGCCGTACAACTGCATGACGTGCACGTGAACAGAAAAACTGCTCAAGCCAAGACAACCTTTCGCAAACTTGCGTTGTCAGACTTGTAGAACAGGCAGGGAGATGCAATAACGGAGGGAGATCGAAGCAAAACGAGAGACGAAGCCGCCAAGGTAGATATTGGCGACTCAAACGTGTCGTGCCTTCGATTGGGCTTGCTTCGCAGTGCTGGGAGTGAGCCTACAGGCCAGACCCGACGCATGTGCCTTGCGTCACAACGGGGTACTGATGTGTACAGAAGGGGTCCGGCGCTGGGACGAGCAGGGGTAAATAATTCGCTCGCGGCAGAACGTACGGTTGCGGTCGTTTGGCCGCAAGACTGGATGTTTGTTTGTTCGCCAGGCTTTCGAAAGGGCGGCGAGTCGTCTCTCCCCTCGATCGCGATCTACGAGCACCGCCCGTGTGGGCACTCGCCTACGGAAGCGACACCGCCCCAACCCGCCCGCACGCGGTCCCAGTCGAGACCACTTGCGCCGACGGCGACGTTCCCGTGAGGATGACGTCGATGCCCCCGGGACACGCGACTCCATTCACCGTCACCGAAGTGGCGACCATGTGGATATTGACGGCACCCCACGCATCACCAGTCACGGCAACCGTGCCACTGACAGTCAGCACGGGCGCAGAAATCGTCGTGATGCGGACCCTGTCGTCGAACTGACACGCCGTAATGGCTGCACCAAGTGAAAGTGTCGCGCTGCCCGTGCCGCCGGATTTTGTGCCGGCCAACGTTCCCTGATACGCACCCTGACCGCCCCGCGTGCACGGAAGCGCATAGTTGAGAGCCAGACTGAACGTGTTGGTCGATGGCTCGCGCTCCTTCTGGATGGCGCTCCGCGCGCCGGCCCAGAGGTAACCGAGCGTAGCGAACGTGTCCTCGTTGCTGATCGGCGACGTGAGAGTGCCATCGATTCCGCCTACGCTGGAGCACGATGACACGGAAAGAATGAGCGCGAGCGCGCCTGCGATGCGGCCGCTCGCCGCGGCGAGATCCGAAATGGGCGTTGTCATCGGTCGCGTTTCCATGAATGAATGCATACGCACTGAGGGTGTTTCAAGATACGACAGAAGGGCTAGCGCGGTAGCGCCAGCCCTTCTGTGCACCGCGTGCTTCAGACTTCAGGCAGCGACAGCCTACGCGTGTTATGGCTTGGGCGAGTTGGCTGGGTTCGTTGCACCACCATAGGTGTAGAGCGCCTCGCTCTTCACGCCCAGTTCCTTCGCCGGCACCGGCATTTCATGCGGCGTTCCGACCCGCAGTCCCCCGGCCAAACGACGTCGGTTGTAGAACCCGGTGGCACCGAGCCCGAGCAGTTCGACGTCCTGTTCGTAATACAGCTTGGTCAGGAGGCCGGCCTGCCCATCCGCCGCCGTCGCGGGCGCCAATCCGCCACGGGTCACGCGCGTGTTGTTGATCAGGGTTGCGGCCTGTGCCAGGTTCGGCGTCGGCTGCCGAAGGAGTGCTTCGGCCCAGATGATGTCGTTCTGTCCCGCGGAGATGACCGGGGCCGGACCATAGCCACCGTAAATGCCGGTCGGGTCCTGATTGCGGCTCAGGTCGTACCGGATGTGGCCGATGTTCGACTGATGGTACTGGCCACGCGATGAGCTGAAGATCTCGTAGTTGGAGTAGCTGAAGTCCGTTCCAGGCCGGCTGGTGGCCGTCACGGGAATGGTGCCGAAACCGTCCACGATGGTTTCGTCGCCGAAGGTGCCGTCGCCGAGGCGCTTGTCCGGAGAGTCCGGCTGCGTGTTACCAGACTTTCCAGGAGCGCAGGTCGCCGTCCCGATCGAGCCGCAGTACGGATCCTTCTGCGTCGCGGGGTCGAGCAGGTTCGCCACGCGCGTGTGGATGACGCCTGTGTCGATGGCGTTGAACCAGGTGAGCACTTCGTGGCACCACTGATTGCACCCGTCGCCGACGAACACGAAATCGAACGGCGCCGCGCCGGACATGCCCTTCGACGCATAGGCTGCCACCTTGGTCCAATCCACCTCGGTCGCGTTCTCGGCTGCGTCGCGGGGATAGTACGCAAGGGTCATCGCCGCCATCGTGTTGGCGATCTGCGAGATCTGCTTGTTGGTGTAGCTGCGACCGTTGGTCCACGCCGCTGGCGTCGAGAACACGTTCGCATCCGCGAGGGCAATCGCCGCATTGAGTTTCGCGACGGCAGCATCACGCATCTCCTTCCGGTTCGAGTACGCGAGTGCGGTAACGTCGGTCGTTTCGTCGATGATGTAGCCCTTGTTGTAATTCATCGAGATACCAGAGTGCGCCGCGCCGTTCATGAACGCCGCGACGGTCTCCGCGCGCTTGGTGTCCGCCGGGTTGTTGATGACCAGCTTGTCCACGCGAATGGCCTTCAGCACATCCGACGCCGACGAGGCGACGCTGTAGTACTGCTGCCAGTACCACTCGAGATGCGCTCGCTCCTGCGCGCCGGGGTCGTTTTTCCAGGGCCGGGTGTTGCGCGAGCCGTCCGGATCCTGGCTGTTGATGTACAGCATGAAGAAGTTGTTCCACGACGACG
>JBDTXZ010000380.1:0-4625 GCA_040005935.1 bacterium
ATCGGCGGCTCATGGCGGCCCGAACCCTCGCAATCCGCGTTCCGCTTCTACGCAATGGAGAATCGCATGAGCCCCGCCGGGCGCTTGGCCGGGCGGGGCTCTGGTGTTGCGAAGGGCTTTGCCTCTACTCGTTGACAGGTTGTTTCGGCTCGTCTGGAATGGCGGCGATTTCGGCAGAGATGTGTCGCGATGCCGACGCCCGCCCCATGATCAGCGATGCCGAGGCTCGTGATTCGGAGCGCACGGAGCTACTTGGTTTGACGACTTTCAAGGTGTTGAAAATGTTTACCGCCAGTACGGTAGCGCCGAGACCCTCGAGCACCAGTTTCATGAGTGCCTGCGCGCAGGCGATGAGAAACTTTGCCTGCGCGGCTTCTTGAACGCGCCGCTTCATTTGCAGCGAATCGAGCGCGAACGTACCAAGCATACCCACCATGAGCAACGCGATCAGCGCGGCGAGGACGGCACAGATAACCATGATCTTTCGATCATTTGATAAATACGCGAGCACGTAGATCAGAAAGAGAAGGAGCAACGAGGCTCCGATTGCGCTCGACAGCATGCCCACCGTGCCCCACCGCCACGCGACCGTCGATGGCCGGAATGGGCTCACCGACACCGCGAGGTCCAGGAACGGAAAGAACATCGCGAGGCCGAGGATGAGATAGCCCGGCGCACGAAGTCGTCGCACGAGCGCGCTGGGCGTGGGAGCAGTGATCATTGGAGAAATCGCGGAGGGAGGGAGAAGCGAACATACGGCGCCAAGCGGCGATTCGCACGCTCAGGGTGCATAATCGTTAACGGCGGGTGCGTCAAGGATCGCGCGACTGAGTACCCGATCCACCAGGCGGGGTAGGCGTGCGAACGCGCTGGGCGTTCGCCTCAGCCCTTTACCATGAGGCAGCTACTTCGACCGCAGCCGTTTCAGGGTGTGCGAAGTGCGGCACGAGAGCCGACTAGTACGTCGGACGAGCGCTCTTCTCGAGCCGTCTCCCTCTGATTGATGACCATTGAACGAAGTGCGCTGAAGGCAAAGAGGGCGGACAGTATCCCTTCGATGAATAGCTTGACCACCGCCTGTGACGTTCCGAAGTCGAATACCTGTAGTCCCGTTGGTTCCACCTTGGACCGAAGCTGTATCGCATCGAGGGCGAATACCCCGGTTGCGCCAAGCAGGAACACCGCGGACAGTAACGAGAGGACTCCGACGATCAGCATCGCAGGGCGATCTGCGCTCATCAGGGACATTGCATAGATCAGGAGAATGAGCAGGAGTACGTTGCCGACGATATTGGCGCACGTGCCGAGGGAGGCGAATCGCCACGTGATCAGCTCGAATTGGAAGGGGACCAAGCCCAATACAAAGTCTGCGATCTGAAAAACCAGAGTGCTTCCGAGAAACGCGTAGGCGGGCAAACGCAACCGACGGAGGAACTCACGATTTACAGAGGTCGGCATTTCCGGGCGTTGTGAGAGATAGTCAATGAATTATCCAAGGCCGGCGACGAGCGCGACCATGTTGCAAGAACAGGGCGAAAGCGGGATCGTGCACTTATCCGATAGTCTTGGCTGACTTGGTGAAACGCAAGGAGAAATTGATGAAGGCCAGGTCCACCGAAATGATGGAACGTCTCTTCAGCGAAAGGACTCCGGAATGCGAGCAAGGTTACACCGCGCTGCGGCTCGCGTTCGTTACGGTTGGTAGCTCTGGAACTGCCGCGCGTGATTTGGAACGTAGGAACTTTGTTGTGACGCGGTGACGCACGACACAATTCGTGGCGACCTCAACACACTAGTGTTGCGCACCTGCACCAGAATGTCGGAATCGGTCATTTTTTCGCGCTTGCAAGGCCATGCGCAAATGCTTTAGCCACAATGAGTTAGCCGAAAGTGGCACCGCTGACTCTGGTGGCCGTGTGCTTGCAAAGGTAGCGGTCGCCGCCCGTGCTAGCCTCTGCTTCCAGGATGCGGTAATGACCTCAGGTGGACGGAGAGAAGTATGGCCCAAGTATCACCCTTATCACGCGGGTTGCGTGGTCTAGTCTCGTCTGGCGCTGTCGCCGTCGCAATTGCGATGAGCACAGCCACGACGGCATCGGCTCAGATCACCTTCGCTGGCGTGACGTCGTACAAGTTTGACGCTCAATCGTTCGGAGCAACACGGACGTTGGGTGGATTGACAGTGACACAGAACGGGTTTTCAGTAGTAACGACGGCCAGTAACCCCGGTTCCGCTCAGATCAATACATTGGGGAACAGCCTTGGTTTCGTTTCGCTGAACAACGCACCGTTCACGTATACCGGCCACACGTTCCAGATGCAGGTTGCGTTCACCGCCCCAACAACGAACAATCAGGTATTCTTTGCAAATGTGTTGGGTGCGGTGTCGTTGAGCGGGGCCGGTCCGCACGGTGTCGTGCGCATTGTGTTCGCGCCGTCGCAGATCATCGGTATCCCGTTTAGCAACGGACCTGGTGGTGGGACGTACAACTTCCACGTGAACGACGTGAAGCTCGAGCATGGCGAGAGTACGTTGATCACGGGTGACATCGTGGCAACAGTCACCACGCCTGAGCCGGGCAGTTCGGTTCTGCTTGCAACTGGCTTTGTCGGCCTCATCGGCATCGCACGGCGTCGCAGCCGCAAGGCGTAAGCTTTCGCGGGCGCTCAGCGGTAGGAAAAGAACGGGGGCCCTTCCGAGGTCCCCGTTCTCGCGTCCGCACCCACAAGTTGTCGGGTTTGCATGGGCGTTCCGCTCAACGCGGCCGACGCTCCATCCGAGTAACAAAGCCTCGCCGAGAAAAGTTGCCGCGACCGCGAACCGTGATTGGTGCCATGAGGTATCTTTCACGAACTAGACACAACGCGTACGTATGCATCCCTTGAAGCCGGATGACCATCACGCTCACCGGGCCGCGCCCTGAGCTGTCCTTCCAGATCGACGGCGCCGGCGTCGGGATCCTCGGAGTGGTACTTCCCGCGAGCCTGATGGGGGGCGGAAGAGCTCGCTAACGTGATGGGCGGCCGCACGATCGTGCGATGAAGAGTTGGCAATCGGCACTTCTCCTTCTTGGTGGATTTCTTCGCCGCCGACTTATGGCAACTGCTTCAGTGGCGCGAGTCATCGACTGTGGCAACTCGGAAACAATTGTGTTGCGCGCGCGCACCACAATCCTGGGCTCGGCATTTTGAGTTCTTTTGACAGTCCAATGCAAACGCTCTGCCCACAATGAGTTAACCGCGATTGGCACCGCGAATTGTGGTGGCCGTGCGCTTGCACGGAAAGCAGTCGCCGCCGTGCGCTAGCCCTGCTTCCAAGATGCGGTATGACCTCAGGTGGTTGGAGAGAGAGTATGGCCAAAGTCTCACCCTTTTCACGCGGGTTGCGTGGTCTGGCCGCGTCAGGTGCTGTTGCCGTCGCAATCGCGATGGGCACAGCAACGACGGCATCGGCTCAGATCACCTTCGCTGGCGTGACAACGTACAAGTTTGACGCTCAAGCGTTCGCACCAACCGCGACGCTGGGTGGCCTGACAGTTACACAGAACGGGTTTTCGGTAACGACCAATACCCTAGGTTACACAGGTATTGGAGGAACGTCGAACAGTCTTGGTCTCGTTTCTCTGACCAACGCGCCGTTCAACTACACTGGGCACACGTTCCAGATGCAGGTCGCGTTCACAGCCCCAACAACGGCCAATCAGGTATTCTTCGCCAATGTGTTTGGTTCGGTTGTGAATTTCCACGGTGGTGCGCGCATTCAGTTCAATCCGTCGCAAATCATCGGGATCCCGTTCAGCAATGGACCGGGTAGCGGCACGTACGACTTCACGGTGAACAGCGTCGACATCGAACATGGCCGGACCGACGTGTTGCTCACGGGTAACATCGTGGCAACGGTCACCACGCCTGAACCGGGCAGTTCGGTTTTGCTTGCAACTGGCTTCATCGGCCTCATTGGCGTCGCGAGGCGTCGTAGCCGCAAGGCGTAAGCTTTCGCGGGCAGTCAAGTGTAAGAAAAGAACGGGGGCCCTTTCAAGGGCCCCCGTTCTCGCGTCCGCATCCACATGCTACGACTTCGGGTTTGCTAGAGCGTTCCGCTCAACGCGGCCGACCGCGGACGCTTCATCGAGTAACCACCGTCTCTCTACAAAGAATTGCCCCGACCGCGGCGAACCGTGATCGGGGCAATGACGTACGCGCGTACGTGTCTGTGTCCTACCAGCGATAGTGCGCGAATGCCTTGTTCGCGTCTGCCATGCGGTGCGTGTCTTCCTTCTTCTTCACCGCATTGCCCTCGCCCTTGGACGCCGCGATCACCTCGGCCGCCAACTTCTCGGCCATGGACTTCTCGTTGCGATCGCGGGAGTAGCTGATCAACCAGCGCATCGCGAGTGCCGTGCGACGCTCCGGACGGACTTCGACGGGCACTTGATACGTGGCGCCGCCAACGCGCCGACTCTTCACCTCGACAACTGGCTTGAGGTTCGTGAGCGCCTGCTTGAAGATATTCACGCCTGGCTGGCTCGTACGGTTCTCGACGAGATCCATCGCGGCGTAGAAGATTCGTTCGGCCGTGCTCTTCTTGCCCTGATACATCAGGACGTTGATGAACTTCGAGACGG
>JBDTXZ010000381.1:0-4603 GCA_040005935.1 bacterium
CGACTCGGCCACGAAGGCGACGTACATGCCGAACGGTCATCCACTCGAGCGTGGTGAATGGTTTCGCAATCCGGATTACGCACGCACGCTGCGGGAGATAGCCAAGGGTGGCATCGGCGTGATGTACGGCGGCGCGTTGGGCCAACGCATTGTGAAACGCTCGCGGGAGCTCCAGGGCTTTCTCACCATCGAGGACTTCAAGGCGAACAAACCGAATTGGGTGACGCCAATTTCCGTGATGTTCAAGGGCTACCGCATTTGGGAAATGCCTCCGAACAACCAGGGCGTCGGCGTGTTGGAGATGTTGAAGATCCTCGAGCCGTACGACCTCAAGTCGATGGGGCTCAATTCGCCGGCGTACCTGCACCACTTGATCGAAGCGAAGAAGCTGGCGTACGCGGATCTCGCGCGATACGTGGGCGATCCTGATCATCTCGCGATGCCGGTGGAGCGGATGTTGTCCGAGGAATTCATCGCCGAACGTCGCAGTCATCTCGATGTCTCGCGCGCGCAGGCGCGAGTGGATCCCGGCCCCGCGCGCACCGCGAGCGAGACGATCTATCTCACCACCGCAGACAATGCCGGGAACATGGTGTCGTTCATCAACAGCCTGTACGACCACTTTGGATCCGGGATCGTCGTGCCGGGCACGGGCTTCGCACTGCACAATCGCGGTGCGGCGTTCACGATGGACGCCGGCCTTCCCAACACCATCGCGCCGGGCAAGCGACCCTTTCACACGCTCATTCCGGGATTCGTCACGAAGGCTGGCGCCAACCCCGCGCCGGATGGACGAACCGACACGCCGTATATGAGTTTTGGGTTGATGGGCGGCGGCATGCAAGCGCAGGGGCACGCGCAGATGCTGATCAACCTGCTGGTGTTCGGCATGGACATTCAGGAGTCAATCGACGTCGCGCGCTTTCGCCACATCGATGGGCTCCGTGTCGAAGTCGAAGCACCGATCACGGACAGCGTGCGCGCCGCGCTCACCGCGATGGGACACACGGTGACTGACGGCCTGCGCACGCAGTTCGGCGGCGCGCAGGCGATCATCAAGTTGTCGAAGGGCTACTCCGCCGGATCCGATCCGAGAAAGGATGGGTACGCGGCGGGATACTAACTCAGGCGTCAATCGACTCACGTTGGCTTGCTGAACTTTGGCAACTCCGGGTGCCGAGTCTTGAAGGCTTCGTAGATCCACGCGTCGGTGTAGTCGCGCATGTCGGAGATTTTCTCGCCGCGAAACGTGATGACGACGCACGTGCGCGCGTCCATCACGTCGTCGGGCGCGTGCGTCAGCCAGCTTCGCTCACGGATTTCGACGATGACGCGATCGTCCGCTTCGTACCACTCGCGCCAGACTTCTTCATATCCCCAGTCGGCGGCGCCGAGTCCGAATTCGCGGTTCGCGAAGGCGGCGAGGATGGCGGAAGGTCCATGCCACTCGCCACCGATCGGCCGAGCGCCGGCCACCCAATACGTCGCGTCGTGGGTAAAGTAGCTGGCGACTTCGTCCATCCGGCCTGCGAAGAGTGCGGCTTCGTATCGTTTCGCGATTTCGAGTTTGTGAGTCATGCGTGCGACCCGTTTGCCAAGGTTGAGTGGATTGCCCTGATCTCACAAGAGTTTCCTCGCGCACGTGGTTCCGGCAGGTGTGGGCACCCCTCGCCGTCGATAAGGACCCCGGCGTAGCTTTGCCTTTCTCGTTTGCCAGGAGGCGCGGTGCGAACTCGTGCGGCGGTTTGGATTGGTACCCTGAGTACGTTTGGGGCGTTCGTCGCTCCGAGGCTGGCGAACGCGCAGGCCGCCATTGGCGACGCCGTTCGTCCTTTCGTGAGCGTCGATGCACCTGTCGTCGCGCTGACCCATGCGCGTGTGATCGATGGCACTGGCGAGGCGCCGCGCGACGGACAAACCATCATCATCAGTCGCGGCGTCATTCGCGCACTCGGCGATTCGGCACACGTCGCGATTCCCGCTGACGCGAAGGTCATCGACGTGAATGGCAAGGCTGTGATGCCCGGCCTCGTGATGGTGCATGAGCACATGTTCTATCCGTCGGGTGGGGGCACCGTCTACAACCAGCAGGCGTTCAGTTTTCCGCGACTCTATCTCGCCGGCGGAGTAACCACCGCGCGTACCGCGGGGAACATGGCCGGCTACGCGGACCTCGAGCTCAAGCGCGCCATTGACAGTGGTCGCACCGTAGGGCCCTCGCTCGACGTCACGGCACCGTACCTGAACGGTCCCGGCCTTCCCATCTATCAAGTGCATGCGCTGACCGGGCCTGCCGACGCGACGCAAATGGTTGCGCACTGGGCAGACCGCGGCGCAACGTCGTTCAAGGCGTACATGCACATCCGCCGCAACGAGCTGGCAGCCGTCGTGAAGGAGGCGCATCGTCGCAAGCTGAAGGTGACGGGGCATCTGTGCTCGATCACCTTTCGTGAGGCGGCGACAATCGGCATCGACAACCTCGAGCACGGGCTCGTCGTGGCGAGCGACTTCGTCAAGGACAAGAAGTCCGATGAGTGTCCGACGGCAAACGGCGGCGTGAGCGCATCGCTGATGAACCTCGACGTTGGCGGCGATGCGGCACGATCGCTCATCGCGTTTCTCGTCGCCAAAAAGGTCGCGCTGACGTCGACGCTCACGGTGTTCGAGACATTCACGCCGGGGCGCCCACAAGCGCCGCAAGGTGCATTGGACGCCATGCTCCCGGAGACGCGGGATCAGTATACGCGACGTTGGGCACAAATCGCGGCGACGCCAGTGACCCAGTACGCGACGCTCTTCCCCAAGGAGATGCAGTTCGAGCTCGCTTTCTTCAAGGCAGGAGGCCAGCTCTTAGCCGGCACTGACCCCACTGGGTACGGCGGCGTGGTCGCGGGCTATTCGAACCACCGCGAGCTCGAGTTGCTCGTCGAAGCTGGCCTCACGCCGCTCGAGGCGATCAAGGTGTGCACACTCAATGGCGCACAATACCTCGGTCGGGCAAATCGCGTCGGCTCGATTGCGGTCGGTAAGCGCGCGGATCTGCTGATCGTCAACGGAGATCCCTCGGCGCGCATTGCTGACATCGAGAAGGTCGAAACCGTGTTCAAGGATGGCGTGGGATACGACTCGGTAAAACTATTTGCGTCGGTGAAAGAGCAGGTTGGGTTGCATTGATCGTCCTCTTCAAGGGCTCCACTCGGTTTCTTGTTTCAGTGATTGCTTTGTTCTTCGCCGAGCGAGGTGGCGCGAGCCACTTTCCCTCGTGATGGACGATCCGCGCAAATCCGCCAAATCCGCGTAAATCCGCGCTCCCTTACATACGACGCCGTTCGCCACGTCATACGTAGTTTGCCCCCTCCACACTCGAGCACTTTCAATGCGCCTCAGCGCCGCACTTCTTGTCCTGATCGCTGCCCACGCCAGCGCGCAAACGACAGCGACGCACGGTATGCGCGCGGCGAGACTCGCTATCCGGAACGCCACGATCATTGACGGCAATGGGACGCCGGCTTCAGGACCGGCCGATATACTCATCGAGGGCAACCGGATCACGAGCGTCACCTTCCTCGACCCCGTGGCGGTGCGATCCGGCTTGGCGAAACGCGCCGCGGCCGACAAGGAGATCGACGCCACCGGTAAATACGTCTTGCCGGGCCTGATCAACGCCCACGCACACCTGCAGGACGAGCGGGCGCACGTACCGCAGCCCTACGATTATACGCTCGCGCTGTGGCTCGCTTGCGGCATCACGTCCGTTCGCGAAGTTGGTGCCGACACCACACAGAAAGTCATCGCCATGCGCGATCGCGGCGCCCGCGGGGAGATCGCGTCGCCACGGTTGTTCGTGTATGGCCGGTTTTCCAATGCGCCCGTTCCGCAGACGCCCGACGCTGCGCGCGTTCGCATTCGCGAGCTCAAGGCCATGGGCGTCGATGGCGTCAAGATACTCGGCATCGACCGCGACGTGATGCAGGCAACGCTGGACGAAGCGCACAAGCTCGGGCTTCGCGTCGCGCATCATGCCGGTGTGGAAGAGACCAACGCGTGGGACGACGCACGATTCGGCACGACGAGCATCGAGCACTGGTATGGCATTCCTGACGCGGCCATTCCCGAGGGACGCCAGCGCTTTCCATCGGCATACAACTATCGCAACGAGACCGATCGGTTTCGATGGGCAGGACGCCTCTGGCGCGAGGCCGACTCCGCGCTGCTCGGCAAGGTGCTCGACACGCTCATTGCCGCGAAAGTCGCGTGGGTGCCGACGCTCGACATTTATGAAGCGTCGCGCGACTTGCAACGCGCGCAAACGCAGCCCTGGTTTGCCGATTACCTGCATCCGACGCTTGAAGATTACTTCCGTCCCGATCCGGCAAATCACGGCTCGTACTTCTTTGGCTGGAGCTCGACGGACGAGACGTACTGGAAGGAGAACTATCGGCTCTGGATGTCAGCGCTGCGCATGTTTGAACAGAAGGGCGGAGTGATCGGCGTTGGCGACGACGCGGGATTCATCTATCAGATGTATGGCTTCGGGTTGATCCGCGAACTCGAGCTGCAACAGGAAGCCGGCTTCCAGACGATGAAAGTCATTCAGCATGCG
>JBDTXZ010000382.1:0-4593 GCA_040005935.1 bacterium
AGATGGCCGTTGCCGCCGCCGACTTGAGGACTTCGATGTTCTCGATGTCGTTCGGATTGATGTCCGCGAGGCGATTGACCGTCTGATCCTGCGACGACGACGTGGAACCGCTCGACCGCGAAATCGCGGCGAGACCGCCCGGGATCGACGCATTGGAGACGATGATACCGTCGATCACGTAGAGCGGATCGCCCTGGCCAAGGATCGAGGTGGCGCCGCGGATCTGCACCTGCATACCGCCGCCGGGGACGCCGCTGTTCTCGAAGATCGTCGCGCCGACGACCTTGCCGGCGAGGTTGCCCTCGAGCGACTTGGCGGGCGCCGTCATCAGTTCTTCGGCGGTGACGGACGCGATGGCCGTGGAGGCATTGCGCTTGTCGACGGTCGTGGCCTGACCAGTGACGGTCACGCCTTCGAGTTGCAGCACGTCCTTGTCGAGCGCGAAGTCGGCCGTCGTCGCTGATCCGCTGACCGTTGCGGTGGCGCGCTTGAAGCCGATAGCGCGAACAAGCACGGTTGCGCCACCAGTGGGAATCTTCAGCCGGTATTCGCCGCGCTCATTCGTGCGCACGCCGACCTGGGCGCCGAGCAGACCGACCGTGGCTTCAGTGATTGGACCGCCTGAACCTGCTTGCGTGACTTTTCCAGTAATCTCGCGCGTTTGTGCCGCAAGCAGCGCGGGCACGGACATGACGAACGCGAGCGACAACATAATTCGACGACGCACCTGGAAACCTCGTGGGGGGAGTAGGAGGTAGTAGCGCTTACGTCTCAACTGCGGCGCAGGGGAAGGGAACAGCTAGAAGCAGGGACCGCACGTCACATGTGGACGTCACACGGAAGCCGTGTTCTCGTGACGACAATGTTGCAGCCGGTCGTTGGATTCGGCAATCCGACGGACATTGTTCGTTGCTCGTGCGATTCATCGCGTCCACACCGCAATCATTCCGCACATCTTTCCCTTGCCGGTGCCGGAGTACTGCAATGGAATCGTGGCGGCACCGGCGAACACCTCGACGCCGTGGGTTTCGCTGGGCGATGGAAGCTGCCGAAGGTCGAGCGATTGCTGAATGAGCCCGTTGACCATGACCGTCAACAGGCATGGCTTATCGTTCAGTCCGGAGAGGAAGCTTCGCGTCGACGCGGCCACCATGATGCCGTCCATTTCCCTGACTTCAATGGACGGTACGCCCCGCAGCATCTGGAAGAGGTCGACAGGGTCGCGCTTCTCGATGTCTTCCCGCGTGATGAAAGCGGCAGCCTGGTGATTCTTTCGACGAAGCTCGAACTCGTCGTTGCGATTCAGCCCTGATACAACTCGATCTCCGATCACGCGCATGGTATCGAGAGCATTGGCGCCGCAACGGCGCTGAGGACGATGGGCAGTGTATTGCGCCCCGCTGCCACGGTCGCGGCGATTTCGCCCGGCATGTAGCCGACATGACGCGCGCGAACGGCAATCGCTCCAGCCACCGCCTCGGGCAGCAGCGCTCGGCCAGTCGGCCCTGTGACGAGGGATCGGGCGCCGCCGCCATGAAATATCTCGAGCGCGGTGCCCGGAAGGGGTTTTCCGAGTGTGTCCACGACCGCGAACTCCACGAGCGCTGTCGGGCGGAGGGATTGCCCCGTTGCCACGGCAATCTCATGCGCAGCGGCGGATTGCCGATGTATCACGAGATGCACCGACGTGAACAGTGCATCGTCCAAACGCGCGTCGCGAGCATCCGTGCCTGAGTCAGCGGCGACGCGCACCGACAGAGTCATCTGGCGAGGTACACCGCAGATGCGCCATTCGCCGTTGGCATCGCTGCGCGCGTCGAGCGTTTTCCGGCGATAGGCGAGTTTGTCGGCAGCGGCGGTACCGACAATCGAAAAACTATCCTGCCATCCAACGGTGACGGCTGCGTTCGGCACGATCCCAGCGCGCTCGTCTTTCACGCTGCCGAAGAGCATGCCTTCGCCATTGCGGACTGAATCGCGCGGGCACGCTTGGCCGATGACGTCGGCAGCCGTCGGGAGTACCAACGAATCCACCCGCATTTCGGCATGCGTCTCCACATCGCGTTCGACAGGGCGCACGCCAAGCGAACGCATGAGTGGTGTTTGCACCCGAGCGTGGTATCGCCCCGGCAGGACGGGTGACAACGCGATTCGCCCCGAGACGTCGGCAGTCGCGGCGTAGTCGGTTGCCTCCAGTTCCAGCGTGGCATTCGCGGCGCGCACAAGTGTATCGCGCGAAATGACCTGCAAGGCGAGTCCCGCTCCGACCGCCTGATAGAGGACCGTGTCGCGACGCATCGCGCGAATGACTTCGCCTCCGGTGACCTGGACGGCTCGCAACGCGAGCCGTGTCGATGCGGCGACAATGCGGCGGTTGCCGCCTTCGCTTACGCGGTCACGTGTCACAAGCCGTGGCATGCGGACACTCCATCGGCTCACGAGCCAATGGCCGTCCGGCAATCGCAGGAACTCGACTCTGCCTCCTGGATTGGCAGAGGCGACGACGTCCGGAAGGTTCGTGTAGCGGTACTCGAGATATCGGAGTTCGGCAGTGCTCCGGTCGAGCCACAGCGTGCCTTCAATGTCGTGGCTCTCGCGCCGATCGCGCGACGGCGTAAAGGCGACACCAATGAGGTTCGCGCTGCCGGCCGCTGTCGACGATTCGAGATGAAAGCAATGGCCGCCGACGAAGACCTCCGAGAGGAGGACGTCGGCGTCGGGTGCGTAATACGTCGTGCCGCTGCTATCAGCCACGACATAACCCGCGGAGGCCAGGACATCCGCGGGCCGGCTGCGAAACGCGTGCGTGGTCGGATGCTGCGTTGAACGAACGCGCTGTTCGCGAACGAGGCGAGACGTGGTGTCGAGCGTGCGGTCGTACTCGATCCATTCCGCCACGAGCGGCGCGGTATCGCTGACGATCTGCGTCGTCAACATGGCCTTGCGCGCCTCTTCCCAGACTCGAGCCACCGACAGCGACGAATCGGCCTGGACACGACAGGTTTCGCGCTCGCGGACGTTGATCGCGGACAGCACAACTGGCTGCGCCTCGAACACAATGCGGGTGCTCGCAGCGACTCCAGCGACAACCGGCAAGGAGGGGCCGATCGACGGTCGGTAGCCGATGCGCAACACCGTAAGCCGTACATCGCCGGACGCAGGTACTGCGATGCTGAACGTCCCCCGCGCGGTCGTGAGCGCGCGCCCCAGCGACACACCATTTGCGCCCGAGGCGACAACAATGACGCCCGCGACAGGTGTGACGCTGTCGGCGAGTACCACCAAACCGCTCACGACCTGCGCGCGTAGCGGCGTTGCCGAGACGAATAACAAGAACAGCACCGTCAGCACGCGACGGACACTTCGCATTGGACCTCGCTCCGATTCCGCGAGAGTGCAACATACGGGAGGCGTGCGCCATCGCAACGCGCAACCGTGCGCGTGCACGATGTCCAGCATTCGCGGCGAGCGTTAGCTTCCGGCCATATGCCTTCGCGCGCTCATCCGGATATTCCTCGCGGCTGGATCATTCCCATCGGCGGAAAATTGATGGATGCCGAGATCCTCGAACGTTTCGTCGCGCTCAGTGGCGGAGCCAAGGCGCGCATCGCGGTCATTCCCACAGCCTCGAGTGAGCCGGACATCGGCACCTTTTACGAGCGCGCATTCGCTCGGCATGGCGTCGCGAGCGCGAAGTCGCTGCACTTCGAGCGCCGGCTCGATTGCGATGATGGGGATTGGCTCGAGTGGTTGGCGAGCGCGTCGGGCATCTTCATCACCGGCGGTAATCAGCTCAAGCTCGCGTCCACGCTGGGCGGAACTCCGGCCGCCAGGCTGATGCGCTTGCGCAACGCAGCAGGCGTCCATATCGCCGGCACCAGTGCGGGCGCGGCGTTCCTGAGCGAGCACATGATCGCCTATGGTGAAGAAGGCGCAACGCCACGCGCAGGCATGGTGACGATGTGCGCGGGGCTGGGCCTCACGAATCGCGTGATCGTCGATCAGCACTTTCGCCAGCGCGAGCGGCTGGGCCGCCTGCTCACAGCGCTGGCGTACAATCCATTTGCCATCGGCCTGGGTGTCGATGAAGACACAGCGGCGTTTATCGGACCCGGAGATGTTGTTGAGGTGCGGGGCTCCGGAGCGGTGACCGTCGTGGATCCGGCGGACGTCCAGGTCTCGTCAATCGCAGAGGCGAAGCCAGGTGAGCCACTGACGCTGGTTGGCGTCAAAGTGCATGTGCTCGCAGCAGGAGCCACATTCGATCTTGCCACTCGGCATGCGCACGGCGCGTCCACGTTCGTGACCGGTCAATAGAACTCCATGGAAATTCTCGAGCGCTCCATTTACGTCGGGCCGAGCCACTACGCGCATTTTCCCGTCATTCGGCTCGAGCTCGATCTTGGACAACTGGAGCAGTGGCCGACGAGCCGGCTCGGCGCCGCATTCATCGCGCGACTGCTCGAGGCGCTCCCTGGTCTGAAGGAACACGGCTGCTCGTACGGAGAGCCCGGCGGTTTCGTGCGCCGCATGACGGAAGACGAAGGCACGTGGCTCGGGCACGTTCTCGAGCACGTCGCCATCGAATTGCAG
>JBDTXZ010000383.1:0-4576 GCA_040005935.1 bacterium
GCGCGCCGTCATCGTCTGCGTCGATTCAGAGACGTTGCGCCGCACCGAAGCCGCGGATTGGATACGCTGCCGACCCAGCACCGCCGCCCTCGCCGGCGCCCGTTCAAGTAAGCGCACCGGCGTACTACTACCCGCCGGGCGAATATGTCGTAAGCGGCGCGCCGTATCAGGTGCTGTCGGACGGGTCCGTGCTGGTAAACTTCGGCAACGGCTATGAGCGCGTACTCCGCTCATGCGCCCAAAGCACCGACAACGCTGTGCAGGTGAACCAGACCGGCCGAGACGCACTGGGGCGCATCCTTCCTCCGCCGGGCATCGCGGCATTGCAGGCGGGCACGCGCGGTCAGGCAACGGGGAACGTGCCGGCCCGCAACGCCAACGCCTGCTACCGAAACGATGCGCGCGGGCGAGTGGAGATGATTACGACGCGCTAGCGTCAGGGCAGAAATGGCGTGACCATCGCCATTACCTGCGCCATCGTCAGCGGCTCGTCGAACGCCTCGGTCGCACTGTTTTTTGAGACGGAGGAAGTCGCGAGCGTCGATACGTTGACGCTCAACTGCGTCACGTTCTCCTCGCCGACATACGCGCCCTGGAGGAACGCAGGAAGGTCGTCACGGCTGTTGCCCGTGATCCACCCTTTCAGGCCGCGCAATCGTCGCACTTCGCACGCGTGCCGCGCTTCGACCGAATGAATCGCCAGTACGGTGGCGAGCGCCGGCTTGTCGTTGGTGAGACGACCGACCTGACCCTTGTATGCGCGAACGCCAAGATCCTCGAACGCTTGCGCCAGCGACGTAAATACGTCGTACTGTGTGGCGGAGAATACGAACCCCGGCACGTTGCCCTTTGCCGTGTAATCGAACGTCGGTTTCGCGATCGATGAGCCGCCCTTTCTCGTGATCAGCCCCTGCAACGCGCTGATGTGCGCCGTCTCGTGCACGCTGATCGTTGAGAAAACCACAAGGTCGGACACGGGGATGAGCCCCAATGCATTTAAGCCGCGTTGATAGAAGTCGGCCTCCAGGTACTCGAGCAGCAGTGCGAACTGCAATACGTCCAGCACGTCGACGGGAGTCTGACCGTAAACGTCCTTGGCCAGCGCGCCGAGCGCAATTGGAACCGAGCCGAGTGCGAGCAGGGCGACAATCTTCGAACTCACTGACGCGCCCTTTACGATCTCCTCGGCGCGTGCATCGATTGCCTCGAGGATCTCCGGATCCACCGTGGACAGAACACTCTGATCGGGCTTCGACATGATGGCGCCGTCAGACACTGCCGGTCTTGTTCGGGCCGTCCACGAACGTTGCGGGCGCGTTCGCGAAGACAAGCATGTCGTCGATGGATCCCTGCACGGCGAACGCAACTTTGTCCAGGCTGAACGTGTCGTCGAACGACGATGGCGCGAACTCGGCAGACGCCGGAGTGATCAAGTCGCGAATCGCTGCGGCATGTCGCGCCTCCACCGAAACGATCTTTGCGGATGCGAGGAGGTTGTTCGGGTCGCGGTAATACTGGGCCGCACCGTTGTAGGCAGCGACGCCGAGATCTTCAAACGTCTTTGCCGCTGCGAGCACGGTCGCGCGGTCCTTGAAATTCAGCGAGCCATAGGTTGGCGCGAGTGTAAAATTCGCGCTTCCGCCAAGCACCGACTTGAGAAACTCGCGATGAATGATTTCGTGATCGCGAATGTCCGTAAGGATGACTTTGTCGGCGTCCTTGAAACTTGATCCGGCGAAATTCGAAACGACGCGCGAATAGAAGTCCGCCTCGAGCTGTTCGAGCACATAGGCAAACTGGAGGAGTGCCGTGTCGCCCGCGGCGAAGTCGATGGTCACCGACGCTCCGGTCCCCGGGCCGGCAAGGCCGGCAGTGTTCGACCCGTCCTCGCACGCCGCGAACAT
Organism: bacterium; assembly: GCA_040005935.1. Taxonomy (GTDB): domain Bacteria; phylum Gemmatimonadota; class Gemmatimonadetes; order Gemmatimonadales; family Gemmatimonadaceae; genus AG11. Next base: position 1,905 of record JBDTXZ010000383.1, read on the forward strand.
GCCGGGGAGCATCACGAGCGCGCCGCCAATTCCGATGAGGCGCATGAATTCACGCCTCGAGGTCAAGGCGCTCAACTCTGCGATGGTGCCAACTGTCGCGGTGCGGCCGACATCTTCCTGCTCGAAGCGCTGCATTCTGGAAAATAACAGCGCGTCAGCTATCGTCGGCTTTTCGAGTCGAATCTGCGTGCGTACCGGCGACAACACGCCGCACGCCGCGCCACGCGCGCACGAGCGGCGAAGAAAGGCGACCGATGTCGCTCTCGATGACTCGACCCGCTCCACTGCTCGCATGCACGTAGCGACCGCCACCGATGTAGATCCCGATGTGGCTCACTCCGCGCTTCGATTTGCCGAATGTGAGAAGGTCACCCGGACGGAGGCGCGTCGTGTCGCGCCCGACCGCGAGGCCTGACGTCGCCTGTTGGCTCGCGGTCCGCGGCATGCTGACCTTGAGCGCCGCCATGACGTACTTGACCAACCCACTGCAATCGAAGCCCCGATCCGGAGACTGGCCGCCGCGAAGGTACTTGGTGCCGACCTGCGCGCGGGCAATCGCGACGAGCGAGTCCCGCATGGAGTGCACCGACGCACTCATCGCGGCAAAAGGCTTTGGCGATTCGAGCACATGCTGCGACTGCGCGATCGCCGGCGATGCGCCTGCGATCGCGAGTGCGCACCACACGAGGGGGTGCATCAGGCGAGTACGCAGTGTTGTCGTGGCGGATTCGGGCATGACGTTTAGTAGAGACGCACACTGGCACCAAAAGGCAGCGCCAATGAGAGCTGGAACGGGCAAAGTGCCACGACCAGAACCTCGGATGCTATCGCGCCGCTCCCGGATGGTCAACCTTGACATAGACCGCGTCTATCTGCTGTTGTGCTGGCTCGCAGTAAACACTTGGCGGCGAAAGTGTTAAGCGCCTTCGCGGCGAAATCAGCGAATGCCGAGCAGTTTGTGTGTTTGCAGGCTCAATCGCCACTGCGGGTGGGTGAGACAGTAGTCGAGGGCCGCCTCTGTGTTCGCCCGGCTGATTTCAGGCGTCGGGCCATCCATCGGTTGCAGAAAGAACGTGTCAAAGGACAGCGACGCGAATCGCTCTGGTTGCGCGTCGGGCTGCACTTGAGGATAGACGAGCTTCAGTTCATGCCCGCGCGTGAGCACAAGCGGCGCGTCCGCCTTTGGGCTCACGCAAAGGTGGTCGATGCCGCAGGGCGCTTGCTGCGTACCGTTTGTCTCGACGGCGATGGCAAATCCGCGAGCGTGCAGCGCCTCGATCGCGGCGTCGTCGAGTTGCAGCAGGGGTTCGCCTCCAGTGCACACGACGAGTGGGCTGCCCCCATACGCGCGTCCATCAGCTATCGACGGCCAGCGAGCGAGCACAGCATCGGCGAGGCGATCCGCGTTGGAAAACTTGCCGCCGTCGGGGCCAACTCCGACAAAATCCGTATCGCAGAATTGGCAGACGGCCTTATGCCGGTCCTGTTCGCGCCCCGTCCAGAGATTACACCCGCTGAATCGGCAGAACACGGCGGGCCGTCCGGCGTTCTGTCCCTCACCCTGCAGCGTGTAGAAGATCTCCTTCACGACATATGTCACGCGTGCCTCACAGCGTAACGTACGACGCGGGATCGTTCGTTCCCGCTTCACTGAAGCCCTTCAGTCTCAGGTGGCACGCGTCGCAATGCCCGCACGCAATGCCCTCCGGTGACGGATCGTAGCAGCTCAACGTGATGGAATAGTCGACACCGAGTGAAAGTCCTAGTTCGACGATTTCCCGCTTGGTGAAGTGAAGCAGTGGCGTGCGAATATGGATCGGTGTTGTTCCCTCGACGCCACCGCGCGTGGCGAGGTTGGCCATTGTCTGGAACGCACTCACGTACTCAGGCCGACAGTCAGGATATCCCGAGTAATCGAGCGCGTTGACGCCGATGAAGATGTCAGATGCCCCCAGCACTTCGGCCCACGCCAGGCAGAATGAAAGAAAGATCGTATTGCGCGCGGGGACGTAGGTGATCGGGATGCCGTGCGAAATGGCGTCGGCGCTTCGATCCTTTGGGACGGCGATGTCGGCCGTCAATGCAGACCCACCGAACGTGCGAAGGTCGATGTCGACCACAACGTGATCGCGCACGTCATAGTGCCGAGCCACCCTTCGCGCCGCGTCGATCTCCGACGCATGGCGTTGCCCGTAACGGAATGTCATCGCATGGACGTCGTAGCCCTCGCGGATGGCATAGGCCAGCATCGTGGTGGAATCGAGGCCACCTGACAACAGAAGGACGGCTGGAAGCATGGTGAAAACTAGCAGGACGTGCCACGAACGGCCGTCGGTCAGCCGAGTGCCGCGTCCAGGTCTTCGATCAAGTCGTCCGGATGCTCCAGCCCGACCGAGACGCGCAACAAGTTCACGGGCGCGAGCGTTGCTGGGCCTCCATCCGGTAGGCTTCAACCATCGGCATTTTTACTCGCACGTCGATCCGCTGACGCTCGGTCTTGTGCGCGACATTGCCCCCGCTCGATTCGGGCGGCTCGGCATCGGCGCGGACATCACCGTCTATCGCATGTCGGAGGACATGATCGGGTACTTCGAGGGCTCCCGGTCGTTTCACGTCTTCCTCCGGTGGCGGCCAGCGCACGTTTCCGGGAGCCACATCCATTGAAAGCGGTT
>JBDTXZ010000384.1:0-4565 GCA_040005935.1 bacterium
GGGGACGGACCCCCGAGCGCAAAAGTTGGCCCAAGGGGAAACCGTTCCGACAGGGCGAAGGTTCCCGGATTGTGTCATCCTGGGCGAGCGCAGCGAGTCGAGAATCCGCACCTCGGCCAAACCTTACCTGTGCCACTCTTTCTAGTAGGCCCGACGCCCGTCTCTCTGCCGGCTCGCGTCGAACAGCGTTCCGTACGTAACCGTTACGTACGGCCTGCTCGGAAGGATGTCGCTCCGAATCACTGGAAACCCCACGTCCATTCGGATGCTGCTGACTGTGCCGTTCGCAGAGAGCAGGCGGAGCCGCGCTCCGATGACGCCCGCCTTGAGATCGCCGCCGGCATCGCTGGCAACGTTCCAGCGGTAGGAACTCGCGAGAAAGCCGCCCACGTTCAGCACGGAGGCCGCGCCGACGCGCACCACGCGGACGTCTCGATCGATCGACGCAGCAATCGATTCGCCACCGCGCGTCGCGAGGTGCGAAAGCAGCGGCGCAGTTACATCGGCCAGCGGCATCAGCGACAGACCTCGGCGGTCCGGATCGAGCTCGGACAGCTGCTCGGCCGTAAGCCGAAGACCCCACATGCCTCGCGCGGCTTCAGTGTAGAACGACATCGAGACGCGGGAGATCTGATTGCGGTCCACGCCGCGTCCAAGGTACGCCGACGCCCATCCGTCGAGCATCAACACCTGGCCGCGCCGGGGCATCCAGACGTGACCAAGCCAGCCGTCGTATTTCATCGCGAACGTCCGCGCGTCGCGCTCGTGTCCCCCGCCAATGATGCCTTCTCCCTCCCAGCCAATCGGCACGTCGAGGAAGCCTCGCCCGGGGACGATCCAGCTCGCGCTGTCGAATTGCGCCGTGCGCCGTTGCAGCCCAAGGTCGAGTCCCAAAAAGCTGCGGACGTGCGGCGTTCCGGGCGCGACATGCTGGCGGCGCGACGTAGAGATGCTCGCGGCGCTATCGAACTCGACGCCGGCGAGCACAAGCGTGACGCTTCTTTCGCTGGCGGCGATGCGACGCTTCACCATCGACATCGCGCTGACCGTGTGCAACGACTTTTCCGCGACCACCGTGTCGCCGTACGACAGCCGCGCGAGATTCCCCTCGACGAGCCATCGGTCGAACACACTGTACTCGTGACGTCGCAGACCGAGCCGCAGTGTGTGTGCTCCGGCGAGATTGGCGATGCGCATGTTCGCCGCCACGCTCGATCCGAACAGGAACGGATCCGTGAGGGCGATCGCCGCACCATTGCCGCGCAACGACAATTCCCTCGTGAGTGCGACCGAGCGACCGGTGCCGAGGAAGTTCTTTTCCTCAACGCCAATGGAGAGTTGTGATGCCGTGCGCAGGCGTGCGGTCGGACGCAACGTCCAGGTGTCGCGGGTGTGCACGACAACAGCGACGTCACCAGATGGATCGCAGCGAGTGGCGAGAATCACCGCGTCTGCGAACAACCGCTGCGCCCGCAGCCGCCGCATCGTTTCTCCGACGCGAAGCGTGTCGACCGTGTCGCCGGCCGCGAAGAGTAATTGACGGCGGATGACGGATTCCTGGGACACCGGATGCAGCGCGCGAAAGAGCGCCGCGGGCCCGATGAGCGTGGGTCCGTCGCTGACCACCTGTATTGATCCGATGCGGGCACCAGCGAGCGCCGCGAGCGTAGAACGCGATTCGACGACCGCGCAATCAGCAGCGCGTGCCGGAAACGCGAACAGGCACGCGCTCATCGTCGAGCACGCGAAAAGTCGGACGGCGGAGCGCAGCGGTGTCGGCGGTGGGGGCCGGCGGATACGGCGGAACAGGAAGGGAACGGCAGGCGAGGGCCGCCGTCGGCATCCGGAAGACTGTGACAATATGTGAAAGGAAACAAGAGTGTTATGTTGGCGGAATGCGTCTTCCTTTCCTCGCCAGCATTGCGCTCGCAGCCCTCGCCTGCGGCGACGCGGCGCCCCGAGCGAACCAGCGCGCCTCGCAATCTGACGCGCGCCCCGCGCCGTCCACGACCGCTGCTGCGCCACTCCCTGCATCGATTCCTGACGGGCCTCTGGGCTCATCGATTCGACGTGGCTTGGCGCTCCTCGAGCACACGCCGGACTCACTTCCGGAATATGTCGGCGGAAACTTGCGATGCACGAGCTGTCATCTCGATCGCGGTACGCGGCCGGATGCTGCGCCGCTAACGGGCGTGCACAATCGCTTTCCCAAGTTCATGGACCGCACCGGTGCGGTCGTTCCAATCGAGGATCGCGTGAACTACTGCTTCACGCGCAGCCTTGCCGGTCGCTCCCTCCCGTCGCGCAGCCGCGAGATGGTGGACATCGTCGCGTATCTTGCGTTCATCTCGCAGGGTACGCCGGCGGGTGGTCATGTGAAGGGTGAGGGCATGCCGAAGATGGTCGCGCTCGCAGCAGACAGCGGCAGAGGGCACGAGTTGTTCACCGCCAACTGCGCTCGCTGTCATGGTGTCGACGGCGCCGGCATCGCCGTCGTGCCGGCGTTGTGGGGCGCGCGGTCGTTTAGCGTGGGCGCATCGATGACTCGCGTGGAGCGCGCGGCGTCGTTCATTCGCCACAACATGCCGCTCGATAAACCAGGGACGCTCACCGATCAGCAGGCGTACGATCTCGCGGCCTACGTGAACTCCCACGCGCGCCCTGATTCACCGGGTAAGGAAAACGACTGGCCGGCGGGCGGTGCGCCGGCAGATGTCCCGTACGCAACGAAAGGCCATTCCCCTGTAAAGCTCGTACCCGTTCTGGCACGCAAACGTGCCGACGGCGCGATCGTGCCTGCGCCGGTACCGGCGTCTGGACGAAGCGGGTCGTAAAGTACCAAACGTCTCGCTCGGCTTGCTCTCGCTCATGGGTTAATGAGCGTCATCTCCCTGCTCGAGAGCACCGCCGCTCCGCCGACGGGCGTGAGCGTGAGCGTCACCCGATAGCGGCCCGTGTCGAGGTTTTCGAGATCGAGTGACACGGCATGCATCGCTGCCCGATTGGCCGGAGGGCGCGCATCCGTCCACTTGATGCGAATCGGCGTGTCGACCGGCGTGAGCCCCAATCGCTGGCGGGTGCTGCGAATCCAGCTATGATCGACGCGTTCCACACTCACCGCAACGTCGACGCTCTCTCCATCTGCCGATAGACCGTACGTCTCCCAGAACAGTCCCAGCTGTCGGTTTCGCGTGACGGTGTCGCCGGGAATCGCGCGCGACAACGCAGAATCGAGCGATGCGGCCGGCTCGTCGTCCGCCCGATAAAAGAGCAGGTCCGAAAGTCCAAGCCGAACACTGTCCGTCACGGGCACGAACGCCGTGCGGGCGCGCGCCAACGTGTGCGTCGTGGTGTCGGCCAACTCGACACCGACGATGAACGGCGCACCGGCCAGGAGAACTCGGGTCCGCACCGTGCGCAGCGAATCGGGTTGGCTCACTTGGATGGCGCCATCGAAGCCAGCAGCGCCCAGTGTCGCGATCGGCGCGACAAGCGAATCATCTGCCGCCGTAAACGCCGCGACGACGAGTGTGCTGTCGCCGCGACGAAAGCGCGCGACCTGCATCGCCACTCCAGCCATTTTACGCACGAGTCGTGGCGCATATCGCGATTCTGCATGCGGTAAACTCGGCTCCCATGCATCAGATGGAATCGCCGACATCGAATCGGATAGCACGCGCGCGGGTGCAAACGCAAAGCTCGGTGACGGATCGTGCCCAACGATGCTCGGCTCCGCACCAAGCTGACTCGATGTCACGATGCGGCTCCAGGCGATCGGCCATCCATAACGCAGCACGAGCTCCGCAGCGTCATTGCCCCACGAGAGGAGATGGGGCGTTGCGCCACGCTCGCCGAGCCACACGAGTACGCGTCGCACGTTGAACTCATTCTGCCACTCGTTCGCCGCGGCTGACAATTGCGGCCGGCTGAGCAGCCAATAGCGCCGCTCGAGCTCAACGCGTTCGTCGCACGTCCGATGCTCGTACGCATCGCGCTCGCCATCGCCGAGGAGCGTCGCAATGCTGCGCCACGCACAGGCGGTCTCCGTTGGCATGGCTGTCAGGGCCGACGCGAACGCTGAATCCGCGACGACACCATCGCCTCGCGAATGCGCCGCATAGCCGACGAGTGCACTGCACCACCAACCCGTGCCGCGACACGCTCTCGCTACGCTGTCCGCGCCAGCGATATCTCGGCCGTCCACCCGATAATGAACCCGCATGCCGGAAAGCCATTCATCGCCTGGATGGCGAGCGGCAAGTGTGTCGAGCTCCGACAGGAGCTCCCCTCTCCAGCGACCGATGGCGCTCGCTTCGGGAGGAAAGGTTGGTCCGCTCTCGTCGTACCACCAGCAGTACCGTCCGAGGTGCACGTCGCAGCGCCCGCCGCTGGCCGATCCGATGGGAAGCTGGAACCGACGATTTCGTTCGAATGACGCCTGGGCACTCTTGCCCCGCTTGAGGTCGCGCACCGAGTCCACGACGCTGACCGCACTCGGGCGCTGCGGCGCATCCGTGAGCGTCGCGGTGCGCAACTGCATGGCCATGAAAAGCAACGCGATATGC
>JBDTXZ010000385.1:0-4562 GCA_040005935.1 bacterium
AACACGCTCGCGTGCGTCGGGAGGGTCCACGGGGCGGGAGCGATAGCTTGATCGAACACAACCCCTGTGCGTGCCCAGCGCTCGATTTCTGGAGTGGTGGGTCGCGGGTATCCGTACAGGCTGACGTTGGCGCGGCGCACCGTATCGAAGATGATGAGCAGCACATTCGGCTTGCCCTTCGTGAACGCCGGCAGGTTGCCTAACTCGTTCCGCGCGACGATCGCACGCCATGCAGTCGCACCACCTCCGACCGCCACGACAAGCGCGCCCAACGCAATGGTGAGCGTACGAATCCGGGCGCGCGCACGGGCCGGATTGGCCTTCGCCAGCCGATATAGTTGCACGGCGATACCCGCTGCCACGAACCCCTCGGCAATGGTGGCGAGCTCGGTGTACGGCAGCAGGAGTGCAAAAACGGCAAGAAACGTAAAGATGCCGACGAATATTGAAAGCTTCGCGTCACGACGCGCGATTCGGAATGCGACCACCAGGATCAGCGCAATCGGCAGGTAGAACAGCGCGTATGCGAGCGGCGCCATCCAGGGAAAATCCTGATTGACGCCGATGATGCGATGGAGCACGAAAATGCGGAACGTCTTGGTGACGGCTTCGCTCACGCCCGTGACAAGTGCGAAGCAGATCGCGATGAGGAATGCGTCGCCCACGCTCGCTGATGCGCGCTCCTTGCCATTCTCAGTCATGCACGCTCACACGACATAGGCCTGTCATGTTCGTCACGAACGTCTTCGCATGAGACGCTCCCGATTGCGTTTACGGCGACAGGTCGCACCCGGTGGCGCGCTATTGAATTGATTGACATCACGGCCGACGTATTGTTAACAGGGTGCCAAACGGCTGAGGGCCGCCTCGTTGCGCAACACCGCACGCTGTACGTAAGCGGCGCGCGGGGAGTTGTCCATCGCGGAATGTAGTTCGGCTGGAGCGAGCATCGCGACGAGATGACTCCGAAGGGTGCGTTCATTGTCGCGTCCGCAATGGCGCTGAAATATGAGTACTGTGATACTCGTTGCGGTGATAATCGTCACATGTTGTGCACTTCGGTACGTTGGACATCGGCGTCCGTGGTTGTGTTGCAGTGGCGCATCAGGAGTTGGTGCGTTCGCGCATACGCCGCCTCTTGAGTGCGCGGGGTACTCGCCTCGAGGGAGCTACTGCAATGATGGGACGCACGATGTCGCCCCGCTAGATTTCCACGACTCGTTTTCTGCTGCGGGACGGCGCACCACTCGTCGCGCGACTTCTTCCAACTTGCCGCATGATCCACGTCTGCAAGGCCATCGCACTCGGTGCCGATGACCTCGAAGCCAGCATCGTTGAGTGGATTCCGTGACGCGGGCCGCACGACTGATCCGTCTTGCCGCCACCTTCGCGCTTGCCACGGCGGCAGCGGAGCTGGTGATGCGTACGCTGCAGAAGTTCGCGCTGCATCGTTACCTGTATCTCAGCCGGGAGTTCGTCTGGGTTACGCCGCTCGCTGACCTGATTCTGTTCGCGATCCTCGCGCTTGTCCTCGCCGCGATTGCATTCGCACTGCCGCGCGTGGCGTCGTTTCGATCGGCAGTGACGGTGTTCGCCACTGTGGGCGCACTGAGCATCCTCACCATGCAACCGTGGATGACATGGTGGGCAATGCTCGCGCTCTCCATTGGTGTCGGTGCCGTGGTGGGGGGAATTGCAGCCCGGTATGAAACGCTCACCTGGCGGGTGGTTCGCATCGGTCTTCCCGTGCTCGGCGTTTCACTCGCGCTGCTTGGCGCGGGAGTGCATTTCCGGCTCGCGCGAGCCGAGATGACAAGGCGTGACTCGCTGCCGCCGGCGCGGCCCGCTGCAATGAATGTGCTCGTGATCGTGTGGGATGCAGTGCGCGCGCGCAACCTGAGTGTGTATGGCTATCAGCGAGCAACCACGCCACAGCTGGCGGCGCTGGCAGCGCACGGCGTTGCGTTTGATCACGCAATCGCCACCGCGCCCTATACGTTGCCGACGCACGCCAGCCTTTTTACGGGGCTGTGGGCGCATGAGTTCTCGGCGAGCTGGGAAACAGCGCTCGATGGCTCGATGCCGACTCTCGCCGGCGCGCTCAACGCCCGAGGCTATCGCACCGGCGCCTTCTCCGCGAATCACATTCTCGTGAATTGGGAGTATGGGCTGCTGCGCGACTTTGTCCACGCGGAAGACTATCGGCTCGGCGTTGGCGAACTCGCGCGCAGCTCTGCGCTCATCAAGTGGTTGCTCTCGTTCGACACGCTCAGGTCCGCTATCGGGTGGTACGACGCCCCCGGTCGTCGCGACGCTGCAGACATCCGCACGAGTTTCGTCTCATGGCTCGACCAGGATAAATCGCGACCGTTCTTTGCGTTCCTCAACGTGTTCGACGCACACGATCCGTATCTTCCACCCGCGCCGTTCGACACCTTGTTCGCTCCTCCCCTCGAGGGCGCGGCGGGGCATGCACGGGCGCGCGAACTGTCGGTCGCCGCAAAGCATCGTCTGGCCGGGCCCGACGTCGCGAGACAGCGTGACGCGTATGATGGTGCGATTGCCTATGCCGACGACAACCTCGGACAGGTGCTGGCGACACTGGAGCAGCGCGGCCTGCTCCGCAACACGCTTGTCGTCGTCCTCGGGGATCACGGCGAAGCGTTTGGCGAACATGGCATCTTCACACACGGCAACGACGTGTACGGAGAGGCGATCGAGGTTCCGCTCGTGATGGCGCTTCCCGGCCGCGTTCCGGCTGGCGTGCGCGTTCCGGGGCTGGTCAGCGTCCGCGATGTGTCGGCGACGATCGCCGACGTGCTTGGGTTCGCCGGCCCCACCTGGCCGTTGCCTGGCCGTTCACTCGCCAGTCGGTGGAATGGCGGCAATGGGACCGCCGCATCAGACACCGTGTTGTCTGAAATCGACATCATTCCGCGCGGCGGCCTGGCGTGGTACCCGGTGCGTCGAGGCAACGTGCGCGCAGTCGAGGCATGGCCGTGGAAGCTCATCACCGTTGGCAGTCAGGCAGAGTTGTTCAACCTCGTGTCGGACCCAGGGGAGCATGTGAATCTCGCCAGCAAGGCTGAGAATGGCGCGGTGCGCGATTCACTGATCGAGGTATTGAAGTCGCGACGCCGCGACGCAGTGCCGAGCAAACGGAACTAGACATGGCGCGGACACTATCGGCACGGCGCGAGACGCCTCTCGCAGTGCTGCAACGCTGGCGTCGAATCGCGAACCGGACGACCTTGTGACGATGCGCATTGCACTGTGGATCATCGGCATTGCCGTGGTTTTGTTCATCATCTCACTGATCCACCTTTCAATGGTGCTTCGCTGGGAAGACGAGCAGTCCGTCGGCTTACGCTACTACGGCCTCGACGCCAACGCGCGCGACGCGTTCAAACGCCGTCTCCGCTTCCATGCGGTGTTGCTCGCGCCACTCCTTGCGCTGTACGGGCGCATGTCGAAGGTCGACTTCCGCCGTGTCCGCATCACGCATCATGACGTCTCGCTGCCGGCAGGGAGTTGTGACGTCGCAAGCGCCGCGCGCGCCGACACGTACGGGGCCCGGCCGGAAGACATCTTCGTCGCGACGCAGATGAAGTGCGGCACAACGTGGATGGAGAACATCGTGTACGAGGTGCTGCAACGCGGCAACGGCACGCTCGAAACCACCGGCACCGCGCTGTACGCCATTGCGCCGTGGCTCGAGGGACGCAAGAGCATTCCGCTGGAGGACTCGACACTCCTTGGCGCCGAACGTCCGTCGCGCATCATCAAGACGCACATGCCAGCGCATCTCTGCCCAACCGCTCCCGAGGCGCGCTTTATCTACGTGTACCGTCATCCGGTGTCGTGCTTCGCGAGCTGCGTGGATTTCATCGCGACGAATGTGGGAAGCATGGCTCCAGCGATGCCGGCCTACGAGGAGTGGTTCCAGTCTGACGACTTGATGTGGTGGGGCACGTGGCCGACGCACGTGAAGGGCTGGTGGGAACGCAGCCAGCGGGACGCGAACGTCCTCGTGGTGCAGTTCGAGGCGATGACACGCGACCTGCCCGGCACTGTCCGGCGCGTCGTGGACTTCCTCGGCGTCGCTCCCCTGAGCGACGCCGAGTTGGCGCGAGTGGTTGAGAAGTGCGGCTTCAAGTACATGCAGAAGCACCAGAACCTTTTTGAGATGCAGCCACCACACGTGCTGCAGACCAACGCAAAGTTGTTCGTTCGCGGCACTGCGGACCGTCACAAGGACGTGCCGGCTGAAACGCGCGAGCGCATTCTCCACTGGGCCGCGTCCGAAATGAAGGACAGCAACTTCCCATTGGCGCAGGCTTACCCGGACATGGTTGGATGATGTCACGCATCGAGAGCTTCCTCACATGAGAATCGCTGTCCTTGGGTTGGGCAATGCTGGATACGATCTCCACCTTCCCGCGCTCGCAGGCCTGCCGGGCATTACCGCGATCGGCGTGGATCCCGACGCTGAGCGGCGTGACCGCGCGGCCGCGGCGCACCAGGTCTCGATCGTCGAGTCGCTCGACGCCGCGATCGCCGGT
>JBDTXZ010000386.1:0-4550 GCA_040005935.1 bacterium
CTGTGTTATCACTACTGTGCCAGAAACGACACTAGGTAGCCCAGGCGCTGTGAAGCGAAGCTTGAGTTTTCCGGCGAGACCGGCCGCAGAAAGGCTCGGAAATGTGACGACTCCCTGGACGGCGGTCGCGCTTGTTCCTTGAGTCAGCGTCGCCGTCCCGGAGTCGACTGAAGCGACCACCACACCAGAATAGTCGGAAACGATGAGACCAAACGCATCACGAATCTCAAAGGTTACAGGCCTAATGGCCTGATCATTCCACAGCGAGCCGCCGCTCGTTGCAACGGTGGGTCCAACGGTCATCACGAGTTGCGTCGGCGTCTGTGCTCCGGCAGGCATGGTGAACGCGTACGACACGCTCGCGTGCACGTCCGGCGCGAAGAAATTCAAATTGAAGTCGCCGCCACCGATAATCGACAGATCGGTATAGTTCACCACGCCGTTCACTGCGCGAACCGTCGTCGTCCCCGTGATTCGTCCAACTCCTGTCGACGTGAAGAACACGCTCACGAGCACCGAATCGGTGTTCCCGAACACGGCCAGACCAGCGTCGTCGCTGATCGTGACGATTGGCTGCGTGGTAAGAAGCACGCCACTCTGCGTGGCAAGAGGGGGCTGCGTCAGCACGACAGCCCGCGCGATCTGCGTAACGGAAACCGTCGCTGACGTCACGCTGCTCAGCGACGGTGTGGCGACGATGAATGTGTGATTGCCATGTCCGTCCACGCGCACGCCGTTGAATTGCGCGATGCCGGCCATCAGGTTCACAGTGCGGTTGCCACCATACAGCGCGCCCGATCCCGTTGCGATCGAGATGGTTGCAGTGGAATTGAAATGCGTGTCGAGATTGCCGTTCGCGTCGCGAGCCTCGACAGTAAAGTTGCCGGTGGATGTCCCGCTCACCATCGTCGACGGCTGACTCGTCATCACAAGCTGCGTGGCGCCCTGCTGCTGCCCGCACGGCAACGTAGTCACGACGAAGGACGCGGACGCTATCGCCGGAAGCGCTGGAGACGCGAAGGACAGCGCATAAGCTCCGGTCCCCGCGATGCTGAGGTCACTGAACGAAACGCGACCGTCCACCGCTGCCACGCTGGTGTGACCACTCAGCACGCCCGTACCGGTCGAGAGCGATGCGGTCACCACGTTCGTCGCGAAGGGTACTCTCACATTAGAAGCATCGAGAATGTCCACGACGGGTTGCGTAGCAAACGCCAGCCCAGTAGACGCACAGGCAGGCTGCGTAACAACCGACATGTGCGTCGGCACGACAGTAACCTGAAACGAATTCGACACCGCGGTCACGAGCGTACCGGACGCGAAGATCAAGGAAAACGTCCCGGCACCTTGAATCGCGAGACTGGTGAACGTGGCGACGCCGTTCACCGCGTTGACAGTCGCCTGGCCTAGCAGCGTCCCGCTGCCATTCAGAATTGCCGCAGTAACGGGACTCGTCGCCGACGTGACGCGCGAGCCCAGGCCATCCAGAATCTCGACGACGGGCTGGATCACGAACGGAGCGCCCGTATAGGCCACGGCCGGCTGTGTAGTGACAGACAATCGCGTCGGCACACCAGGCGCGACGACCTGTCGGCCGAATGCGGCGAAGGTGACCGGCGTAAGGCCCTGGACCGTGGCCGTGAGCGTATTGTTTCCGGCTCCTAGCGTCCAACCGCCAACGGCCGCCACTCCATTGCTCGCTGAGATTGCCGTGGCCCCGGTGACCGACCCGCCCCCAGAGGCGACCGCGAAGGTGACAGCCACGCCAGCCATTGGGGTTCCTAGCTGGTCAAGCACCTTCACCGAAGGTGGAGTGGTAACCGTCGTCCCTGCATCGGCGCTTTGTCCGTCGCCCTGATATTTGGCCACGTTCGATGCAACCGATGTCGGTTGCGTCGCGGTAGCCGTGAAGGTGGTGGGAACGAGTGTACCTACAGACGCTGTGAGCGTATTCAGCCCGGCCGCGCCAAGCGTCCAGCCGCCAACCGTCGCCACCCCGCTCGCGTTGGTGACCTGCGCTCCGCCAACAACGGACCCTGCCCCACCTGTGACAGCGAACGTCACTGCAACAAGAGGAACTCCACGACCACGGGAGTCAGTGACACGGACCGAAGGACTGATCGTTAGCGCGGTACCAGCAAGGGCGCTCTGGTTGTTGCCTGCTGCAACGGCAACGTCCGCCGCCGCTGGACGACGCAGCAAAGCGTACGTGCTGAAGTGCAGTACCGGTGCGGTCACTCTGTTGGAACTGGCGTCAAGTACACTGCCCGCCACTTCCTCCCAATCGCCGTTCTTCGACAGATAGATCGCGAGGCCCGAGCGCTCGGACAGCGGAACGTTCGCGGGGTCAAACAGCAACGACAGCATCACCGGCGTTGCGAACTGGGTACCGTCCGGACCGAAGTTGAACGCCGTGCCAGCTACCAACTCGGCACTTGTCGGCAACGATGCCGGAACGGCCGGTGCGACGCTCAGAATTGAGCCAGCGCTTACGGCTGCGGGAGGAATTGTTAGCGTGACGGCGCCGCTCAATACGGAGGACGTAACAGGCTGAGTCGCTCCCACAGCTGGCGTCTGAATCGCAACGCGCACCACCATCTCGACAGACGCTGCAGTGCCATCCGCGACGGCGATGACGGTTGCAGATCCGACGGAGAGCGCCGAAACGACGCCCGTGCTCGACACCGTCAGAACCGCTTGGTTCGAGGATGTCCAGTTGACAGTTCGTGAAAGTGCGTTGCCCGCCGCATCTCGCGGTACGGCGACGAAGGCGACAGACTGTCCAACGAGAATCACACCATCAGACGGTGCGCCAGTCACTGATATCGCGGCGACGGAGACCGGTGGCGCCGTAGGCGCCGAATCTCCTCCGCAACTCAATCCGGCGATAGTCGCTAACGCTACGGCGAAAAGTCCCCGCTGGACCTTCCAAGGGCGCGAGCCGGAAAAGACACGAAGTGGCCTCATAGCAACAAATGTAACCTCGGTTTCACTGTCGGCCGCATCGGATGTCGGCACAGCCGTCCCGCCTAAAGCAATCGTTCCCAGGTTCGCTTGAATAGTTGCGGCCTCCCCATCCCTTGCCGTTTCCGCACAACGAGGGTCGCCCGCTCGCTACATCTTTATCCACGACCTCCGCTCCTCTCCGCCGATATGCTCCCTTCGTTTCAACTCCGCCGATCATCACCCACCGTCGCGATCCTGCTGCTGACGGTGGTTTTGGCAGGCGTGCTTACCTACGAAGCGTGGGATGCCGCGCGATCGCACCGCGCCACGGCTGAAGGCACGCTCCGCGACTACGCGGCATTCGCGGCGTGGGAATTCTCCATCTCGGTGAAGGAAGGACTGTACCAGACGCTCGTCTCCACATTCGGACCCGTGATGCACGAGGACGCGCAACTTCCAGGCGTTGCGCTCGCGCCACCGAGCATTCTCGCCAGCCCGATCGCCAAGCGCGTCCAGTGCCCAGACGACCCGCAGTACTTCTTTCGTATCGACGCCGTCGACAAGACCATCGTCTTCAGCGGCCAGCCGCCCTCGGCCGACATGCAGCGATGGATTCGCGACACCGTACTCGCCGACCTTCCGAAGTACGGAAGGGATTGGAGCTACTCGTCCGTCGCGGGCAGCGTGGGGACCACGTCGTGCAACATCGTCTACCAGGTCAAGTGGGATCCGAACATGCACCCCGTCGCGGCCTACGGCTTCCGGATGTGTCTCTCTAAGGCCTCGTCACTCGATTTCGGAAAGTCGATGACGCACGCCAAGCTCCTGCCGCCGTCGCTCACGCGCGACATCCCGAACGAACGGCTCATGTCAGTGATCTTGCGCGATGGTGCCGGCCACGAGCTGTGGCGCACGAAGCATCAGTTCGAGCACACGTATGTCGGCGAGGCAACTGTTGCATCATTCGGAGGACTCGTCACGGAGGTGTCGCTCAACCCGGATTACGCGAACGACCTGATCATCGGCGGACTGCCGCGCTCACGATTGCCCGTTCTCTTCGGAGTGCTCGCGATCACCATCGGGCTGGCGCTGGCGGGCGTCCTCATTATTCGCCGAGAGGATGAGTTGGCGCGGTTGCGTGGCGACTTCATTGCGAGCGTGTCGCACGAACTGCGCACGCCACTCGCACAACTTCGCATGTTCGCGGAGACGTTGTTGTTAGGTCGAGTGCGGTCGGAGCACGAGCGTCAGCGATCACTGGAGATCGTCGATCAGGAAGCTCGGCGACTGTCGCATCTTGTCGAGAACATCCTTCAATTCTCGCGCGCGGAGCGACACGCGATCAGGCTTGCGCCCGCGGTATCGTGCGTCGCGCCGCACATCGTGACCACGCTCGAGATCTTCGAGCCTATTGCGCGCGCGAAACAGGTCACGATCGTACCCTTGCTCGACGAAGGACTCCGCTGTTCGGTGGACGCGGGTGCGCTTCGGCAAATCCTGTTGAATCTCCTCGATAACGCGGTCAAGTACGGGCCACTTGGGCAGGAGGTGCGAGTGGTGCTCGAGCGATCGGGAAAAGGTGCCGCGCGCATCATCGTCGAGGA
>JBDTXZ010000387.1:0-4542 GCA_040005935.1 bacterium
CTCTGCATCCCATTCAGGATGATCGTCGTCCCAGTAACGCATGACCTCATACATTTGGCGACCGTACACACTGCCCGCCTGCCCCTGAGCCTCCTCGATGAAGTGCCGGAAGAGTGTGGGGCTTGGCGCAAACGCCGTATGGTCGACGTAGCCGTCAAGGGACTGATTCATTCCGAACACGAGCTTAGCCATACACATTTACCTCATTACGCGACACATGCGCGATTTCTGATTGTGTTATGCAACCGGTTGCAACATAGATCAACTGATTATATATCGCAATGGGTTTTGGAGTGCGCATGAACGCCCCACGCTCGGGCTGCCCGATCAACCTGACTCTCGAGGTGCTGGGGGATCGCTGGAGCCTGATCGTCATCCGCGACCTGATGTTTGGCAACCGCCGTCACTTTCGCGAGTTGCTGACGCGGTCGGAGGAGCGGATAGCCTCGAATATTCTGGCAGACCGGCTGACGCGCCTGGAGAAGGCCGGCTTGATATCCCGTCGCGACGATCCCAGCCACAAGCAGAAGGTTATTTACAGCCTCACGGAAGCATCCATCGCTCTGGTGCCCTTGCTGGCCCACATGGGCGGCTGGGGCCTGCGTCATACCCCCGCATCGAAAGAGCTCTCCGTCCGCGCGAAACTTCTTGAGGACGGAGGCCCGACCCTGTGGTCCGAGTTCATGGAGGAACTGCGGCACCTACACCTGGACGCGCCAGCGCCCAGAGGTTCGGTCCTATCCAGACTGCAGTCGGCCTACGAAGCCGCCATCGCGAAGCCGCCGGTCTGAGGGAAACAGCGCCGCCATCCGTTTATCGGATTGCAAATTGCGGCAAAGTCGTGCGTAATGCAAACTCAGCAGCGCAGCTGCCCAGCCACCATGTCTTCACGCTGCCGGACAAAACGTCCTAACCATGCCTGAAGTGTCACTTTGTCGGACACTCTGACGCCTGTCTCAGAGGCCCGCAGGATGGCACTGAGCATGCCTAGCGCATACCACAGATAACTCGCTGTGGCACAGGGACATGCACGCTTGGGTCTGCAAAGAGGCAGCCCTTAGCGTCTGTCCAGACGTTTATTCAAGGTATGCAATATATGGCCAACTCCCTTCGCCGCGCCGGGGCACTCGCGGCCCTTAGTCTCACGCTCCTGGCTGCCTGTTCCAGCGAGCCGACGAGCACGACAGGATCCCCCTTGAGCGCCACCACAGCAGCACCATCGCCTGAGCTGCTTGGTGGACTTCCGCAAACCGTCAGCAAACTGCTCACCACTGTCATCGGCGTCCAACGCAACACGCCGCTCACCTCCAGCATCGCTGTCACAAAAACGATCGGTTCGGCCGGTGGAACACTGAGCATCCCACAAGCGGGCGTCACCGTCACGATTCCGTCAGCAGCCTTGGCATCGAACACAGTGATCACCATGACGGCGCGTGCCGGCACCCTGATCGCCTACGACTTCGCACCACACGGCATCACCTTCGCCAAGCCACTCGTCTTCACGCAGAGCCTCGATGGCACAAACGCGTCGCTCCTTACCGCGCCTCTGCTCGCACTCGGCTACTACTCCGATCCGAGCCTCCTCACCGGCCTCGGCGGTACCGTCTCCGAACTGCTGTCAGGAAACGTCAACCTCTTGAGCTGGACCTTCACTTCGAAAATCCCGCACTTCTCCGGCTACATGGTCGCCGTGGGCCGAGGCAGCGCTGAGTGATGTAAACGTCTACGCGCGCCGTCGAGGGACGCGTTTGCACGATTAGCGGGACGGCATCCTCACGGACAGCCGCTCCGCTTTTTCTATCCATCAGACGCGACAATCGTCTCCTGTTCAATGCGTGCTCACTACTCCATGACTGATCTCATACCAACCGCCAAGATCTTTCACTCCGGCGCCAAGCCTCTGCCCGAGGACCTGGCGGCGGTCATGGCGGAGGGGCACAGCCTGGAACGTCGAGGCCAACGCATCGACGCTCGACGCGTGTATGAAACGGCACTCGGCAACGACCGATTCATCCTGCCGTCTTCCCTCGCGGTGCTCCAGCGATCCGTCGGGCGCACACACATGCAGGACTCCGACTACGCATCCGCGGAAGAGTGGACGCGCCGCGCGCTCATGATGTCGGAGAATGCCGCGGACGAAGCGGGCAGAGGGCACGCGATCAACATGCTCGCCGCGATCAGCTGGTCCAAGGGCGAGCTTGACGACGCGCAAATTCTGTTTCTGCAAGCGCGTGAAAGCGCAATCGCGTCCGGAGAAGCGCGTCTAGCGTCCATGACAGCCACAAACCTGGGCATGATCGCCAGCGTGCGTGGCGATCATGACCTGGCATTCAAGTATCACCAGTCAAGCCTGTCCGACGCACGCTCCGGTGGACTCGCCGACGAAGCGATGATGGCCCTGAACAATCTCGGCCTCCTGCATACGCAAATGGGTCGATACGAGCTCGCGGGCCAGGCGTACCTCGAGGCGCTCGAGATTGGCACTGTCCTCGGCGACTTGAGTAAATGCATCCTCGCGCACCTCAATGTCGCGCGCCTTCGCATTCGGCAGGGCGACCTGCGCGCCGCGCGTAGCGCGTGCGATGAAGCAACGGCCCTCGCGAAACAACTCGGCGACACCCACGCCGATGGTGAAGCGTCGCACATCTACGGAATCATTGCGCGCGCCGCAGGCGACCCCGTTGCCGCGGAGGAGTATTTCCTTAGCGCTGAAAATGCGGCGATTGAGAGGAAGAATCTCATTCTCCAAGGCGAAACCGCGCGCGAACTTGCCGAGCTCTATCGACATCAGGGGCGCAACCGGCAGACGCTGCAGCGTCTCAACCAGGCACACCGGCTCTTCGCGCAACTGCGTGCGCGTCGAGAGCTCGCGGATGTCGATCGTCGGACGGCGCTACTCGAGAGCGACTTTCTCGATGTCGTGCGCAAATGGGGCGAATCGATCGAATCGAAAGACATCTATACGCAGGGACATTGTGTGCGCGTCGCCGACCTTGCGTGCGCGCTGTGGGCGCGAGTATGCGATGGCGACGACACGTCGCTCTTCTGGTTTCGCATCGGCGCCCTGTTACACGATGTGGGCAAATTGATGGTGCCAGCCGATGTGCTCAACAAATCAGAAAAACTTACGGACGACGAGTGGGCACTCATTCGTCGTCATCCGTCGGCAGGCGTGGAGTTGCTCGCCGACATTGAATTTCCATGGGACGTGCTGCCCATTGTTGAGAGTCATCACGAACGCTGGGACGGACGAGGGTATCCGCATGGGCTCGTCGCCGAAGCCATTCCCCTTTCCGCACGAGTGTTGTGTATTGCGGACGTCTATGACGCACTCACCTCTGTGCGCAGCTATAAGCAGGCGTTCACACACGTAGAAGCAATGGAAATCATGCGTGGCGATGTTGGCAGCGCATTCGATCCCAACCTCTTCCTCGCGTTTGAAGAGATCGTCGCTCGTGGCACGTGGCGCCGCACACCGCCCGACAGCACGCCGGCGGTCGCTGGCTAATCCGGACGCAATGCGTTTACGTATCTCAGCACGAATCTTGATACGGAAAACCGGTACTCACCCTTGTACCGCTTTGCAAGTGTGACGGCTCAGGCCGACGACGGTCATGACGTATCGTGCCACCTCGTTGCTAACGGTGCCAACTATTTCCTCGCGTAGCATCACGGATGTCCTTCGTGACCTCGCAAAGGGTCGCGCAAAAATCGCTGCGCTCTTGTTGGCAAGCCTGATCGCCGCGAGCGTCTCGATGATCGCGCTCATCGCCGTGCTCAACGCAGCGCCAGTGTCGCTGCTACCGATCGTCCTCGTACTGCAAATCGCCGTCTTCGGATGCGTGCTCGCTGCACGATCGGCCACCGCGCATCGGCTCGAGGTACTCGAACAGCTGGTGGAATCCGACCCGGCGACTGGATGCCTCAATCGCCGCGGATTTGAACGAGCGCTCGATGATGCGCTTGTGGCTGCAGCAAAAACGCAGCGTGATGTCGCATTGCTCGCATTGGACCTCGATCACTTCAAGCGGATCAACGACCAGTTCGGGCACAACGTGGGTGACGCCGTGCTGTCGGAAGTGGCCGCCACACTCGCCGACACAGTTGGCACAGAAGGCGTCGTCGCGCGACTCGGCGGCGAAGAATTCTCCGTGCTGCTCCCGGATGCGGACGCCGAAGTTGCCGGCGTAATGGCCGAACGCATGATCGCTCGGCTACGCACGCATCAACTTGCGGCCGTTACACGAGGCCACACCGTCACGATGAGCGTTGGAATTGCGGCCGAGCGTGTGACATCGCTGCGTGATAGCGCTGCGTTGCGCGCACGTGCTGATGAAGCACTCTACATGGCCAAGCGTTGCGGCCGGAATCGAGTCTTGCTCTGGGCGCCTGGCGTGCGGTCGAACGCCACACCCGCCGCATCGATGGCGGCAATCACGATGGCGCCTCGACGGTCTGGCCAGGCATCCCTGCCAAGCGTGGGTCTGTAGAAAGCCGCGAAGCTCAAGTTCCGGCCGTCTTCGGGTGTGAACACTCCCACCA
>JBDTXZ010000388.1:0-4515 GCA_040005935.1 bacterium
ATACCCGTAGCTATTGCCCGCGTCGAGCACACGGAACGGCGGTTTCGTCGCCTGGAGGAATCTGGTGACTTCGTCCGGCGCGAATACCTTACTCGCGCGCGGCGAGAACTCGTAAAACTGTTTGTCGATGCTCCACAGATCAGCCGTGATCAACAAGGCCACGACGAGGACGGATGTACGCGCGCCAAGCCGTCCCGTGGCAATTGCCCACAGCGCGACGCCTCCGAAGAGCACGAACGCGAGCAGTCGCGCCGCGCCAAGCCGAAGCGCGTCTGCATTCGCATCGACCGCTAACGATCGCTCAGGAATCGCGAGACCGCGGGCCAAGCCTTGAAGGCCTCCCATGACACCCACGAGCGCGAACGCGGCAAACACGCCGACGATATAAAGCACGGTGCGCCCCGGAACCCGGCGCGTGAGCACTCGATCCATCCCGACGCCGGCAAGCAGCGCTACCGGGAACGCAACAAGAAAAAAGACCATCCCCATGGCGCGAATCTGCTTCAGGTGCGGCAGCGTCTCGAAGAACGGACGGTAGAACGGCGTGTAGCCCCCGAACGAGAACAGCAGAAAGAGAAGCGCTCCAACCATCAACGCGAGAACGAGCCGGCGACGCTCCCGATCTCCGAACGCCAGGGACGCAAGCGCAAGGGGAAGAAATCCGATGTACTCAGTGTGGAACTTGATTGCGCTTCGGCCCCAGTAGTTGTCGAGGACGCCGTTGAACTGCGGAAGTATCGCTGTGAAGACCTCACTCGGCGGCATGGCATAGCTCGTCGCGAACCCCCACCCGGTGTCAGGTCCGCCTTCCGCACGCGGCGAATATTTGATGTATTCCAGAAAGGGAAGCACCTGGAGGCTGGCGATGCCCACTCCAACACCGACAGCGAGCGCCGCAAGACCAAGGGACAACCACCCGTTGCTCGCAGGGCTTCGCTCGTCGTCCCAGAATGCCAGGTAGACCGCCCACATCGCGAGCGCGATGAGGAGAAAATAGGACATATGGTAGTGGCCGAGGACCGAGAGCGCGACGACGAACGCAAATGCGCCGTAGGCCCATTTCCTTCCACCACGAATGGCGCGGAGCAACACCCAGAATGCGAGCGGCGTGAGCGCGGATACGAACAACTTGCCATCGTGTCCGGGGCTCATCTGCGATGCAACAATGCCCGTGAGCTCGTACGCGAGGCCAGCAGCGATTGCCGCGCCCCACCGCAGCCCGAGTGACCGTGCAAATCGGTACGTGAGCCAGCCAGCGAGGACGAAATGGGTGGCCATCCCCCACGTGATGGCCAAGTCGACGGGCATTACCCAGCGCAGCCAAGCGGTCGGGTAGAAGATGTCTCCGTGCATGGCGGCGATGTATGGCAGGCCGCCGAACAGATACGGATTCCATTGTGGAATCGACCCAGTTGCCTTGAGCGTTTCAGCGCCGAAGAGCCTGAACGAGTAGCCGGCGATGAACATGTCTGAGCGAGCGCCGCCGAGTAGGATCTGGCCGGTGAGGACGGGCCACAGGAGCGTCAGCGCTGCAATCACGCAAATGAGCGCCGCAACCAGATGTGGGGACTGTGGCTCGTACGACTGAACAGTGTCCGTGGATTTCATGCTGACGGAGAGAAGGTCATCACGTGGCGCCGGCCTGACTCACGCAGCAGGGTTTGCGCGTAAGCCACGCAACATGCCGTCCGCTCCCCAAGACATCAACCGATCACGGTCGCGGGCTCGCTTGCTGGCGTTAGGTGGCTCGGGTAGCTTGCTCAGGCTACGGGTACATGTTGACGGAATTCCGTCGTACAACCGGGCGAGCGGCGGCGCTCGCGCTCTCCGTTCGGGCAGCGATGAAGCGCCAATTGAAGGGCGAAAGGAAGTCCGGCGGTACGCGATTGGCGGCCTGGAGCATGCGTTCGAAAAGCAAGCGCGTCATTCTAACGTTGCGCGTCAGGCGCCTGACGCCACGTACGTGAACACGTCGCCATGTGGCGGCAACATCATCACCGGTATGGTCGCGGAACGCGACAGCCCAACATCGACCTTTCACCCGGCACCATGTCGCTAACGCTCTCTGCGCGGCCCGCTGATCTCGGCGCGCTCGACGCTTCACTCTTGGTTGTCGCGCTCCCCAGTGGCGGTGCGCTGGATGTCGCGCTTACTGCACTCGACGACACTCTTGGTGGCGTTCTCGCTCGGAGCTTGGAGCGACGCGATTTTCGCGGTGGCCGCGACGAAACACTGCATTTCGCCGGTGCCGTGACTGGTGCCTCGCGCGTGATGCTCGTTGGGTTGGGCAAGGCGAGCGATCGCGTGAGCGCGCTGCGTCGGGCCGGAGCCATCGCCGCGAGACAGGCTGGTCGGATGGGCAGCGGTTCGCTCGCCTTCTACGCAGGTGCGCTCGACATCCGCGAGGCCGAAGCTCTCACGGTTGGCCTCTCGGCAGGCGCGTGGGATTACACGGACACAAAAACGGCACCACCTGAAGACGAGCGCCGCGCACCCCTGACGATCGCTCGCATTCATGGCGCGGACACCGTTACGCTCGAGCAGGGCATCGCGTCTGGCACTGCCATCGCCGAAGGACATTCGCTCGCCCGCACCTTGGGAATGATGCCCGGGAATCTTTGCACGCCCGAGTTTCTGGCCAGCACCGCTCGAGACATTGCCGCTCGGCACGGCATGAAGGTCACGGTACTCGGACGCGCGGAAATGGAGCAGGAGGGAATGGGGAGCCTCCTCTGCGTCGCTCAGGGAGCCCCACACGAAGACCCAAAGCTCATCGCGCTGGAGTATTCCGGCGGAGCAAGTGGGGCAGCGCCTGTGGCGCTCGTGGGCAAAGGCCTTTGCTTTGACTCCGGTGGAATTTCCATCAAGCCAGCGCAGGGGATGGAGTGGATGAAGTTCGACATGTGCGGTGCGGCTGGTGTGCTCGGCGCCATGGAAGCGATCGCACGTCTCAAGCTACCAATCAATGTTGTGGGCCTCGTCGGCTCCACGACGAACATGCCGTCGGGCACGGCGTTCAAGCCCGGCGACGTCGTGAGGAGCATGTCTGGCAAGTTCATCGAAATCATCAACACCGACGCCGAGGGCCGCTTGGTCCTCGCGGACGTCTTGTCATACGCGAGCCGCTTCAAGCCGGCCGCAGTGATCGACGCCGCAACACTGACGGGCGCATGCGTCATCGCCCTTGGTCATACCGCGACGGGTGTGCTCGGAAACAACGACGATCTCGTGGCCGAAGTGCTTAGTGCGGGAACACGCGCCGGGGAGCCGGGGTGGCAGTTACCCATGTGGGATGATTACAAGGACCTGATCAAGTCCGACGTGGCTGACATCAAGAATTCCGGCGGACGTCCTGCCGGCACGATCAGCGCCGCGCTCTTCCTTGCGGAATTCGCCGGTGACTTCCCGTGGGTGCATCTCGATATCGCGGGCACTGCGTACACCGAGTCCGATCTGGGAACGGTGCCTCGCGGACCTACCGGCGTCCCGGTCGGCACGTTCGTCGAGTTCGTCCGAGGGCGCTCCGGGTGACCCTGCGCCGGTCGTTGTGGATCGTCCTCATCGGCCTCGGCGCGCTTGCCGGGGCCGTTTTGCCTGCACGCGCGGGCGCCCAGGTTCCAGTTCGCCCCGACACCATTCCGCGTCGCGACACCGCACGCACGCGCGTGGACACGGCGGGCGGGCGCGGGAAGCTGCCGCCGGCCGGAGCAGACACCATTCGCGTCCCGCTTCCGCCGAAGGCGGACTCGATACTCAAGATCGACTCGACGCGAAAATCGATCGTGCCGCTACCCGAGGTAAAGACGGACACGATTAAAGCTCCGTTGGCTCGGGCCGATGCCCCGCCGATTCTCGAGATCGGCATGCCACGCGTCTACGATCGGACAGCGATGTTCGCCACCGGCGCACTCACGTTGATCGATCTGCTCGGCCGCGTTCCGGGCCTCACCGAATTTGCGACCGGCTTTCTCGCCGCGCCCGCTGTGATCGCGTCGCAAGGTGACTTGCGTCGCGTTCGCATTTTTCTCGATGGACTCGAGCTCGATCCCATGGACAGGCGTGCGCGTGGCGTCGCAGCAGCCAATGACCTGCCGCTGCACGCGCTGGAGGAAGTCCGCATCGAGCGCGGCGCTGAAGAAGTGCGCGTCTACGCGCGGACGTGGCGCGTTGATCGAACGATTCCCTACACGCGCGCCGACATCGCGACCGGTGACCAAAATTCGAATCTGTACCGCGCCTGGTTCGGGCGGCGGTATGATCACGGAGAAGCGCTGCAGGTGGCCGCAGAGCAATTCACAACGCAGCCCAATTCGCGCCTTCCCTCGTCCGATGTGCTCAACCTGATGTTGCGAGGCGGCATCACGCATGGGCCATGGAGCGCTGACGCCTTCATGGAGCGGAGTCATCGCAACCGAGCACAGTGGTCGGGCATTGGCGATGTCGCCGAAACGCGCGACACAGTGCCAGGTATCGAGACCCAGCGCGTGACATCCTATGTGCGCCTTGGCAACGGTG
>JBDTXZ010000389.1:0-4511 GCA_040005935.1 bacterium
GATCGCATCGTTCCGATCAACTCGGCGGGTGCGCGCACGGGAACGCTGGTCAAGGGCGCGAAGTACGTGGTGGTGCCGGGTGCTCCGCACGGCATGCTATGGACGCATGCGGCGGAAGTGAACGCGGAGCTGGTGAGCTTCCTGGGCTAGTAGCGCGACGCCGCTTCGGGATCGAGCGCGAGTCGATTGACTCGTCGTGTCGAGCGCACCGTAGATCACTGTGCGAACATGGGGAGCAATCCGCGTGCATCCGCCAAATACGCGCAAATCCGCGTTGGAGTCGTTCGAGGCCATTGTGGACCGCATTGTGGCCGATGCGGTGGAACGGACCTAACGCGGATGTGGCGGATCGACGCGGATCCTCGGCCACGGCTCCACTGTCCGCGCGGCTCCGCGCACAGCGCGAATGATCACGTGACCGAAACAGATCCTCTCTTGCTCTTGAAGTGAAGGCCCCTGAACCTGTTTTTCGAGGGGGAGTGCCGCGGTCACGAGTCTGACGCAGCGCGAGCCCGACGCCGCCTTAGATCGCGTGATACCAAGCCAAGCCGGTTGGCAACGCTCCGCTGGCGAACTCCAGGTGCACCACGCGCCGATGTCCCGGTTTCGTTGCGGGTGAGGACGCGTGAAGAATGAGCGGATGAAACGCGAGTATGCCTCCGCGTTCCACAACGCACTCGATAATCGGCCCACGCGCCTTCCACACTTCGACGTCATCTGGGGAAAGACGTCCTCTCGCATGTGAACCGGAGATGACGCGAACCGGACCGTTCCCTGAGCCGCATTCGTCCAAATGCACACGCACGGCGAGCATCCCCTCGAGAACTTCCACCGGCGGTTGCACGTGTGGAACGCCTTCCTTTTCCGTCCACGGTTCGAATCCCGGTACGTCGCGACGCGTGCGAACGGCGATCGTCAGATCCTGATGCCAGATCACCTTCCAGTTCGCGCCCGGCGTCTTGTCGAACAAAATGCCTCGCACCGCAATGCACTGCGCGCCGAGAACAGATTCTGCCACGGATCGCACGGGCTCCGATCTGGAAAGAGCGCGAACTGACGGACGGTCGAGTAGATGACGAATGCCGCCGCGGCCGTTTCCCTCGAGCAACGGCGTAAGTTCGCGTGTGAGGTCAGCCAGTACATGCTCGGGAACAACGGGGGGCGTGATCATCCAACCCGTGTCGCGAATCTCCGTCACAATCGCGGACAACCGAGTTTAGCCGGCGCTACTTCTTGCCCGCGCGACCAAAAGCCGCGTCAAACCGATCGGCCAACGCAGTCAACCCCTTTGCGAGTCCAGTCTCCAGCGCAGTCCCCGAACGGACGATTGCATCCTCCGCTGTGCTCGCGACGGTCGTTAGCAGCCGTTCGGCGCTCTCGGACAACGTTGGAGCAGGAGGTTTGTGGGGCGCGTCGGTGGACATTCTGGTAGTGGTGGCCGCTGGATGTCTACGCGACGAGTGGAGTCGTCAGCCCTGCGGCGCTCTGGAACTAAACGCGCTGCGCCGGGCAAAGGTTTCGCCAGCGCGAATGGGCAACATGGACACGATGTCCACATCTAATCGACGACAGGCATGGGCTCGGCGTCACTGCCAGCGAATGCATGTTGCCCAGCGAGGCTGTTACGCACTCGCGAATGGCTGGCACTGTCGAGACATCACACGCGCAGCAACGATTCGGCGTCCAGGAGCACCGCGTCCACCGTCGCCATGTCGGCCGCGCCCGCGGCGCCCATGAGCACGCGACCGCCCCCGCCCTTGCCGCCGCCGAGTGCCGCAAGCGCGTGATCGAAACTGGGCTTGATCTCTGCCGTAACGCCTTGCGCCCGCGCAAAGATGAGCTGCGTGCGAGAACCGCCTAAGGCGAAGAGCGTGACGACACCTGGCTTGTCCGTCAGCCGCAAGGCGAGCCCCTTCACTTCATCGATGGGGCGATCGACGAACGCTCGTCGCACGATATGCAGATCGCCATGCGTCGATCCCTCAGCGCGAAGATGCTGTGCCTCCTCGTCGAGATCGCGCTCCTTGTACGCCGCGAGGGCTCGTCGTGACTCAGTTACCGTGGCGGAGAGTCGGGCCACCGCATCGACAATTTCGGCCGGCGCGCACGTCAGCGCGGCCGACAGTGCGCGCACCGTCGCGTGCTTGCGCGCGTAATCGTCGCGCGCGCGGTGTCCAGCGAGGAATTCGATGCGCGTGCCGCGCTTCATCCGCTCAACACGGACCACGGAGAGCAAACCGACTTCGCCGGATCGCGCCACATGCGTACCGCCACACGCGGAGTAATCGAAGTCGCCAATGGCCACGACTCTCAATGCACCCTCGACATCCGGCACCTTGCGCAACGCGATTGCCTCGAGCTCCTCGGCAGACGGAAACCAGGCACGCACGGGCACATTGGCACTGATCAACTGGTTCGTCGCATCGGCAGCCGCCGCAATGGCGCTCTCGGAAAGCGAGGCGTCATTCAAGTCGATCGACACGGTTTCGTCGCCGAGGTGAAATCCGATTGTCGTGGCATTCGCGACGCGAATGAATGCCTGCGACAGGATGTGTTGCCCGGTGTGCTGCTGCATATGGTCGAACCGGCGCACACCGTCGATAACGCCAACCGCTGGGCCCTCGGCAAGCGAGGAGTCCAGCGTATGAACGATCGCGCCATCGGCCGCGCGGACGTTGACGTCGAGCACGCGTGCGGCGCCCAGTGTGCCGGTGTCGTGCGGCTGGCCGCCTGATGTTGGGTAGAAGTGCGAGGCATCGAGCACGGCAAAGTGCATGGTGCCATCGCTGCCAGCGTCGACGATGTTCGCGTCGAATTGCCAGCGATAGGAATCGTCGTAATAGCGTCGAATGGTCAACTCGTTTCGCCCCGATAATGGTTGGTCGTTGTGCGACAGCACGTGCCGTTTCGTCGATTCGGCTGCTTGCCAGCACGACAACAGGTGCAGGTCCTTCGGCTTCGCCTCAGGACGACAGATGCTGCCTCACGATGACACGTATGTTGCCGTGGCGACATAGAGATTGCCACCGTAGGCGGAGGGGCGTGTCGCGGTGATGGTTGGCGTCGACAACCGCGCTGCGAGCGCGAGCGCCGACAGCCGCGCGAGCGAGACAGGGTACGGCACCCACTGGCTCGGAGCTCGACGATCATACTCGACGATCACGACGGATCCGCCGGGCCGTAGCCAGCGCACGAGTCGCGCGAGCACGGCGTCCGCATCGCGTACAAAGTGGAGTGCGTTGGCGAAGAGCAGGCCGTCGAGCAGGGTGTCGCCGAGGTTGGGGAGCTCAAAAGTGCGCGAGAAATCCGCGGTCACGGGGGTGATCGTTGCCTCCAGCGATTCGGCTGATCGCGCCAGCTCGGTAATCGCGTCCGCATCGCGATCGATGGCATAGATGTGAGCGTCCCCGCCCAGCAATTCTGCGAGCGCATGCGTGAAGGTGCCTTCGCCTGCGCCGACGTCGGCCCACGTACCTCCGCGCGTGGAGACTGCAGTTGCGAGCAGCGATACGGCGTCTCTCGTGTTCACGTGAAGGGTCGTGACAGTTGGTACGAAGTTCCCGCTTCAATTGATTTACGGGACGATAGATCTGCGGTCGCGGGGCGCAATGCCCTTGCCCTTGCCCTCGCCCAGCTCTTTGCCGACGATCGCCGTCCGCCACTGTCATTGCGGAGCGAAACGCTCGTGTCGAGCCGGTTGCTTGAATATGAAGTGCGGACACGCGTGAACGCACGCGGACTCGCCAGAGCGGACGACGAAACGGTGCGCGGGCTACTCGGCCGCATTGCCTTCGTCGAAATGGCGCGGCCGGTACTCGATCGAGCGCTCGAGCCGTTTGCGGGTCCGGTGCGGATGTTAGATGCGACATCTCGCGTCGATGGAATTCCTGCGGCGTGGGACGCCACCTGGCGGTGTGTGATTGGTCGATGGGCGAGTTGTGCCTGTGCTCCGTCCGCCTTTCGTCGCTCGCGGATGGTCGCATCCCTTGTGGTAGCGGACCTCGTTACGCAGTTTCCGACAGAAGTCCTTCGCGATAGCTCCGGACACTGAGGTCGCTCCCCCTGACCGAATCCAGCGCCGAGAGCCTCCTTTCGTATTTGAGGTGTTCCATGATCACTCTACGAGGCTCGCTCGCTGCCCTGCTCCTCATTGTGGCAGCGTGCGCCGGATCGCCGCCTTCTTCCGTGCCCGCTCCGCGTGGAGATCCGAATGTCATCACGAAGGAGGAGATGCAGACTCCCGTCATTTTGAGCATGGATGCGCTCAAGGCAATTCGCTATCTCCGGCCGACTTTCTTTCGCACCACTGGCCCGCAGAGTTTTTCCAACACTGCCGCCGGCGGGATACAGTTCTCGCAGGATTTCGGTCCGCTGCGGCCGGCGTCGGAACTTGCCACGGTGCGGACGGACCTGCTGTACGAGGTTCGGTATCTCAACGTCAACGATGCGACGCTCCGCTTCGGCATCAACGCGAACGGTGGGCCGGTCATTGTCCTGCTGAGCAACAAGCA
>JBDTXZ010000390.1:0-4510 GCA_040005935.1 bacterium
TGGTCATCCGTCCGAATGGCTATGGCATCTGGGAGCGCATGCAGCGCGCCCTCGACGACATGTTCAAGGCGACCGGCCATCAGAACGCGTACTTCCCGCTGTTCATCCCGGAGTCGTATCTCCACAAGGAGAAGGAACACGTCGAAGGCTTTGCGCATGAATTCGCCGTGGTCACACACGGCGGTGGAAAGAAGCTCGAGGAGCCGCTCGTCGTGCGCCCCACCTCCGAGACGATCATCTACTCGATGTTCGCCAAGTGGGTGCAGAGCTACCGCGACCTTCCCATCCTCATGAATCAGTGGGCGAACGTCGTGCGCTGGGAAATGCGCACGCGCCTTTTCCTTCGCACCACGGAGTTTCTCTGGCAAGAAGGCCATACGGCGCACGCCACGCATGACGAGGCTGAAGCCGAGGCGCGCCAGATGCTCGGTGTCTATCGCGATTTCATGGAGGGTTATATCGCGATGCCGGTGATCACGGGGCAGAAGAGCGACTCTGAACGGTTCGCGGGCGCGCTGCGCACTTACTCGTGCGAAGCCATGATGCAGGACAACAAGGCGCTGCAGGCTGGCACGTCGCACAACCTCGGGCAGAATTTCTCCAAGGCGTTCGACCTGAAATTCCAGAGCGAAGCCGGCACTGAGGAGTACGCGTGGAATACCAGTTGGGGCGTGTCAACGCGCATGGTCGGTGGGCTTGTCATGACGCATGGCGACGATGCAGGGCTTCGGGTGCCACCACTCCTCGCGCCCATCGAAGTCGTGATCGTTCCCATCTATCGCACAGACGAGGATCGCGCGCTCGTGCTCGAGGCGGCCAACCGGATCGCCAAGTCACTGGGAAGCTGGGACCGTCGAGAGTCGGCACGGTTGCGCATTCATGTGGACGCGCGCGATGGAATGAAACCCGGTGCGAAATACTATGAATGGGAGCTGCGCGGAATTCCCCTGCGGTTGGAACTTGGCCCCCGTGATATCGCGGCAAACCAGGGCGTCCTCGTGCGCCGCGACACCAAGGAGAAGCGTCCTGTTTCGCTCGACACACTTGGTGAGGACATCGCGGAGACGTTGAGCGCGATGCAGCGCGACATGCTCGCGGCCGCGTTCGACCGTCGTGAGGCAAACAGCATTCGCGGACCATTTTCGTACGACAAGTTTCGCGAGTTGATGGAAGGCCCAGGCGGATTCGTGTATGCCGGCTGGTGCGGCGACGCCGCGTGCGAAGCATCAATCAAGGAAGAGACGAAGGCCACAATCCGCGTGTTGCCGGACGAGGAGTTCCGCTCGGCCGATGCTCCGGCGAGCTGCCTCAAGTGCGGCCGCCCTTCAGCGAACGAGGCACTGTGGGCGAAGGCGTACTGACGTCCGGGTTCACGCGCGTTGATGGCGCACTCGCGTGCGAGGGCGTCGCCCTCGACGTGGTTGCGGAGCAGGTGGGTACGCCGGCGTACGTGTACAGTGCCTCTGTGGTTCGAGATCGATATCGTCGACTGGATGCGGCGCTCGCGCCTATGCCGCATCGCATCCACTACACGCTCAAGGCGAACTCCAATCGCGGACTGTTGCGCGTTTTGCGCGAGCTCGGTGCGGGTGTGGATGTCGTGTCCGGTGGTGAACTGTTCCGCGCGTTGCGTGCTGGTTTCGCTGGCTCGGACATCATCTTCGGCGGGGTCGGCAAGGCCGAGCACGAATTGCGTGAGGCGCTACAAGCCGGCGTGCTGCTCATCAACGCCGAGTCGGAAGACGAAGTGCGGCTGCTCGATCGTATCGCAGCAGAGTTGGGCGTCATTGCACCCATCGGAATTCGGGTCAATCCGGAAGTCACGGTGGATAGTTCGCACCGGTACATCAAGACTGGCGAAAAGGGCGCCAAGTTCGGCGTTCCGTTTAACGACGTGCGCACTGTCGCTCGCGTCGCCGCGTCGCTGTGCAATACCCGACTGATTGGCCTGGACATGCACATCGGGTCGCAGCTCTTCCGACTCGATCCATATCTCGATGGCACGGAGAAGTTGATCGAGCTGCTCGACCAGTTGAGGACAGATGGTGTGGATTCCATCGAGTACCTCGATATCGGTGGCGGCCTTGGTGTCAGCTACGACGAAGAGGAGAGCCCCGACCTCGAGCGATTTGCGAACGCGCTTCTGAAGCGCGTGCAGCCGACTGGTCTTACGCTGCTCATGGAGCCGGGCCGCTTCATCGTCGGGAACGCGGGCGTTCTACTCACGCGCGTGCTGTATCGCAAGCATAGCGGCGGTCGCGATTTCCTGATCACGGACGCGGGCATGACAGAGCTGCTTCGCCCGTCGCACTACGATGCCTATCATCGTATCGAGGCGGTGAAGGCGGTCGAAAAGCAGATGACGGCGGACGTCGTCGGTCCGGTGTGCGAAAGTGGCGACTTCCTGGCGCTCGACCGGTCCATGGATGAAGCAAACGCCGGAGACCTTCTGGCTGTCTATGATGTAGGCGCGTACGGTTACGTGATGGCGTCCAATTACAACACGCGTCCACGTGGCGTGGAAGTGCTGGTGGACGGCGATCGATTCGCCGTGACCACGGCGCGTGAGCGATACGAGGACCTCGTGCGGCTCGAACAGGATGACCTTCAGTGGAGGGATGGCTGATGCGCGTCGGACTGATGGCCGATAGCCACGACCGGATCCCCGCGATCGCCGAGTTCGTGAAGATCATGCAGGCAGGCGGCGTGTCGATGTTGCTGCACGCTGGTGACTACTGTGCGCCATTCGCCCTGGCACCAATCGAGGAAGCGCGCATGTCCCTGTCGGGCGTGTTCGGCCGGAACGACGGCGACACGCAAGGGTTACTCGCCAAGGCGACCGCGGGTTTCGGCGCCGAATTATTCGAGGGGCCGCACAGCTTCGAACTGGGTGGACAGCGCATTCTCGTCGTGCATGACATCGGCGATGTACAGCCGCGCAGCATCGATGGGCACAGCATCGTGTTACATGGCTTTACGCATCAGCAGGAGATGAAGACGCGTGGCGACACGCTCATCGTCAATCCTGGCGAATCGTGCGGATGGCTTTTCGGTACGCCCAAAGCCGCGATCCTCGATCTCGATACCAAGAAAGTGGAATTTCTCAGCCTCGATCCCGCACACTGGACGACATGACGGCGCAAAGCCGAATCCTGATCATCGACTACGGTTCACAGTACACTCAACTCATCGCGCGCCGCGTCCGCGAAGCCCGAGTCTACTCGGAAATCCATCCGCCCACGCGCTCGATCGAATGGATTCGCGAGTGGAAACCAACCGGAATCATCCTGAGCGGCGGCCCAAACTCAGTGTACGGCGACAACGCGCCGACCGCCGATCTCGCCATGTTCGACATCGCGCCCACACTCGGCGTGTGTTACGGCATGCAGCTCATTGCGCTGCTGTTCGGATCGGACGTCACCCGCGGGGCACAGCGTCAGTACGGGCGAGACGAGATTGCTCCGACGCGCGACAGCGTACTCTTTCACGGATTCTCGCCGGGTGAAAGCACGACGGTGTGGATGAGCCACGGCGATCACATCGAGGCGGCGCCACACGGATTTCGCGTCACCGCGACGAGCGCAGGAAATCCCATTGCTGCCTTCGAACATGAGACGCGCCACATTTATGGCGTGCAGTTTCATTGCGAAGTCGCACACACACCGCGCGGTCGCGAGATCATCGCGAACTTCCTGTTCGAAGTGTGCCACGCCACGCCGAGTTGGACGCCGGGCGCCTTCATCGATGGTGAGGTCGCAAAGATTCGCGCGCTCGTTGGTGATGCGCAGGTCATCTGCGGGCTGTCAGGTGGTGTGGATTCTTCGGTCGCGGCCGCACTCGTCCACAAAGCGATCGGCGATCAACTCACCTGCGTCTTTGTCGACACCGGGCTGCTGCGCCTGCATGAGCGCGAGCAGGTTCAACAGACCATGGGCCGCCACCTCGGCATCAAGCTCGTGACGATCGATGCATCCAAGCGCTTCCTGCATGCGCTGGCGACTATCGATGATCCCGAGGCAAAGCGCCGCGCAATCGGCCACACGTTCATCGACGTCTTTGAAGACGCGACGGCAAGCGCGGGGACGAACGCGCAATTCCTCGTGCAGGGAACACTGTACCCCGATGTCATCGAGAGCGCGTCACCTAGCGGCGGCCCCTCGGTGACCATCAAGACGCATCACAATGTGGGCGGCTTGAAACCAGGTATGCAGTTCGCCCTCATCGAGCCGCTTCGAGAGCTGTTCAAGGATGAGGTGCGCAACGTCGGCCGCGAACTCGGTCTGCCCGAGGAAATGGTGGGCCGACACCCGTTCCCCGGTCCCGGATTGGCGATTCGCATCCTCGGCGCCGTGAGCGAGCCAGACCTTGCCGTGCTGCGTCTTGCGGACGCGATCTATCTGGAAGAGATTCGCAAGGCAAACCTCTACGACGAGATCTGGCAGGCCTTCGCCGTCCTGCTTCCAGTGCGCAGTGTGGGAGTCATGGGCGATGAGCGGACCTACGACAACGT
>JBDTXZ010000391.1:0-4510 GCA_040005935.1 bacterium
CGCACCGCAGAGCTTCGCGTGCTCGGCGACACCGCGCGCGCTTTCTGCGCCGAGACCCACATGGGCGCAACGCCGCTTGGTGTTAGCCGGACACTATCGGCGCGAATGGAATCGGCAGAAACGTGCGTGCCTGGAAAGAGGTACAGCCACACGTTCCATTCGTCGCCATCGCGCACATTCACGACCATCGGCGCGACGACCTCCGCCGCGCCGGATGCGATTCCCGCGGCTGGCTGCACATGAGCCGATTCATCCCTCTCGATTGCCGTGACGATAGGCACCGACATGACGATCGAGTCGTTGCCCAGTCGCGCGACGAGCCGGTGCGCACGCGTGCCTGGCGGCAATTGCGGCGACACCGCGGCAAACGCCCCGTTGGTCGCCACCGTGCCTGCGTGTCCGTCGAGCGACACGCTCGTTAACGCGTTGCCGGTGGTGCCGAGGACGGTGACTGGGCGCCCGGCGAGAATGGAAGTGGTTGGATACGTGATGCGAAGTTGCAGCGGCCCGCTTGCGTGTCGCTGGCGATCCGCGTTGTCGCGACGACAGCTCGCGGCTGAAATGGACACTGCGAGCAAAAGCGTTCGCGAGGCACCGAAGCTCAGCGCGGCGGTGGATGCGCTCACGGTACTTTCGCGATACGCCGTTCGGGATGTCGCTGTAGCTCCTTCTCCCGCGCCAAGCCGCAATCTGCGCCGCCCGACGCGTCCGCAATGGAGCCGGAGAGTCGAGCGCGATCATCTCGCGCCAGGAATGCCTGCGCTCCCGCACGACGCAATGGCGGCAGTGACAGCGAACGCGCCGCGCTGTCCAACATGGCTTCCGAAATCATTCCCGAGGCCCAAAGCTCGGCGAGGACGCGCATCTCGACAGCGCGCACGCGCGGATTGGACGTCGCCGCGTGCCTGGGATCCGGAAGAATGCTCGCGAGAAAGGTGGCCCTGCCAAGCGACAACGATTCGGGCGGGACGCCGAAATAGTGACGGGATGCGGCGTCGATACCCCAGACGTCGGGGCCAAACTCAATGATGTTCAGGTAGAGCTCCAGCATCTCGCGTTTCGAGAGTCGGCGCTCGAGCAGCACCGAGTAGGCGGCTTCTGCCACCTTGCGTCGCATGGAGCGCTCATCGCTGAGGAAGAGATTGCGCGCGAGCTGCTGGCTGATCGTGCTTCCGCCCATGTGCCGCGTGCCGGTGATGGCGCCGCTTGCGGCGCGAAAGAGCTGCGCGCCATCGAAGCCGTGATGTCTGAAGAATTCGCGATCCTCCGCTTTCACGAAAGCACAGGTCACGAAGGGAGGCAACGCGCTGAGGTGCGTCCATGCTGTCGGCTGGTCGACGCGCGATGCTGTCGCTGCGCTATGGCGCATGAACGCGGTGGTGGGCGGCCGTTCGTGAGAAATGCGCTCGACGGCTCGGTTCGTCACCACGCCCACATAGAGCAGCGCCACAGCACCGATCGTGATCAGGCCGATGAGCAAACGCGCCATCGGGCTGACCCTCCAACGGTGAATGCCCGCGCGACTCGGTACTCCTTGACGGCGCATGCTACTCATTTCGCAGCGCGGCCGCGGGATCGAGTCGCGCCGCCTTGATGGCGGGATAGAGCCCTAAACCCAATCCGCTGATAGCCGCTGTCAGCACCGTCGATGCGAATGCCCACGCTGGCATCTCACCAGGGACTGGCGTGACCGTGCGAATGATTAGCGTCGCGAGCGCGGCGACCGCCAGTCCAACAATGCTTCCCGCGACGGTGATGGCACTCGCCTCGACGAGAAACTGCATCACGATGTCGAACCGCGTCGCACCCATCGCACGGCGAATGCCGATCTCCTGCGTGCGCTCGGAGATCGATACCGTCAGGATGCCGACGAGCCCCACGCCTCCAACCAGCAATCCAAGGCTTGTGAGCAAGATCATCGCAGCCGAGAGCGTGCCGGCGTACTTGGCGAAGAGTTCTTCGACGCCTTCGCGGCCAACGATGGTGAAATTGTTTCCTTGACGCGGCTGGAGACGTCGCACCGATCGCATCGCCGAGATCACCGATTCCTCGGCGAGCTCGCGGGTCGTCCCGGGCTGCGGCGTGACACGCACTTCGAGCCATTCGCTTTGGGTTGGAAGGGCGTGTAGCGCCGTGCTGTAGGGCGTGCGTACCCAGAACGACGACGTGTCGGTCAGAAGGCTCGGTGTTTCGCGGTAGACACCGACGACGCGAAATGGCAGCCCCTCCAATTGGAATGTCTCGCCGATGGGACTCGCATCACCCGACAGTCTGCGCGAAAGCGCGCTCGAGATCACGGCGACATATGCACCCCGTTGCTCCTCAGCGACGACGAAGTTGCGTCCGTCGAGGAATTCTCCATCATGTGATTCTGGCCAGGCGGCGGCAGTGCCCTGCACTTCCACCTCGCGAAACACATCACCGCGATGATCGATGGTGAGGTTCACCTCGATGCTTGCACTCGCCGATGCGATGTCGGGGAGGCGGCCCAACATCTCGACCTCATCGAGAGTAATGGGCGGTCGGTACATCGGTCTCTCGCTTGTGCTCGTTTCCTCCGCGAGCTCGGAACGCGCGACAACGAACGCATCGCGTGACACCTGACCGAAATCCTTGGCTAACGAGGCGCGAGCACCGGTAATCATCGTGACGATGACGAGCACCGGCGCAATGCCGATCGCCACGCCCCCGGCGGCGAGGCCCGCCCGCACGCCGTGCGCGCGAAGGCCATCGAGCGCGATCCCGAATGGCGCGCAGACGCGAACGATCGCACAGTGCAGCATGGCGGCGAGGTTTCTCATTCCCGTCCGAGCGCCTCGATTGGGGACAACGACGAGGCGCGATAGGCTGGATACGCGCCAGCGCTGACTCCGACGATCACACTCACGGCAAGACCCAACAGCGCGAGCGACGGCGCCACTGAGGTTGGAATTGCGGCGATCGCGCGTAAGGTGGCGGCGAGTCCGGTGCCGATCAGGACGCCAATCAAACCGCCGGTCACTGAGAGGGTGACAGATTCCGCAAGGAACTGCGTCAGGATGTCGGAGCGCCGGGCACCCAGCGCTCGCCGCAGCCCAATCTCCGGCACGCGCTCAGTGACCACGACAAGCATGATGTTCATCGTAACGAGCACCGCGACAATGAGCGCGACCCCGGTCAGTGCGGGACCTACGATCAACATGATCCTTCGGATGCGACGCCATGCATCCATGAGTGTCTCCGACGAGCTGACCTGGAAGTCATTCTTCTCCGCCGCCTCGAGCCCGTGCCGCACGCGCATCGCGCCTTCCACGACGACCTGCGCGGGCGCCATGAGGGAATCGTGCGCGACCCGGATCGAGATGGCATCCAGCTCGTCTCGTGTGTTGATCACGCCATTCAGATGCGACCGCGCAGGAACGACCACCAGTTTGTCCATCGAGAATCCCAGGAACTTGCCGCGATGCTCGAGCACACCGACG
This sequence comes from bacterium, assembly GCA_040005935.1. Taxonomy (GTDB): domain Bacteria; phylum Gemmatimonadota; class Gemmatimonadetes; order Gemmatimonadales; family Gemmatimonadaceae; genus AG11. The sequence goes on from JBDTXZ010000391.1 coordinate 3,462, forward strand.
ACTCTGTATGGAAGGCCCGCGACGTCCACGATCTGTCCCACAGCCGCCCGCGCGCCGAACACGCGCATTGCGACTTCGGCGCCGAGCACCACGACGCTTGCGCCGCGCTGTGCTTCGTAGTCCGTGAACGGGCGCCCGACCCTGACGTCGAGACTCTGCACGACGAACTGACTCGCTGATGCGGCGAGAATGCGCGCGTCGGTGCGCCACTTTGCCGGCGCGCCCGGTGCGCCAACGTCCGCGCTGCCGCTGTAGCTGTACGCCAGCGTCGCGCCTGTCGGGATGCGGCCGCCAAGCCACTCTGCATCACCCAACGTCAATGGAGGAGCCTGACGGCGCAGCTCGTCGCCGTGGCGAACCTCGTTGGGAGTGTCCCTCGACTCGCGCTGGAGCTGGATGGTGTTGAAGCCGTACAGCTTGCCGAGCACATCGTGTTCGAGCTGACGACCCAGGCCATTGACGATGGCCACGATGGCGATGAGGAACGCGACGCCGGCCGCCGTGCACAGGACAATGATGCTCCCGCGCAGCCGTTGCGTGTGTAGCATATCCCGCACAGCAAAGACAGCCTCGGCCATGCGCATGGTGTAGGTGGAACCGGCGCGTTTCATAGGATGACCCCTATGGCCGCGACGTACTGTCGGGCATGGTGTCGAGCACCGCGAGGGAATCGGTCTCCACTTCCATGCCTGCTTCGAGCGTGCGCAATAGGTGGTACGGTCCCGCGATCACGCGCTCACCCGCCGCGAGTCCTCGACGAATCTCTACGAACTGATCGCCGACGATGCCAGAGCGCACGGGCTTGAACCTGGCAACTCCATCAGCGAGGACGAACACTCCTTCGAGTACCGCCGGCGCCTTGTCACCCTTCTGCTTGTGCCGCTCACGCGACGTTGTGGCGAGCAGTCCCTCGGGGTCGCGCATCACGACCGCGAGTAACGGAACCGCGAGCGTGTTGGGTCGGCGCTCCGCGACGATCTCCACCGTCACCGACAGGTCGGGGTAGAGAACACGCTTCGTCGGGTCCAGCGTAACGATCACCTCGTACA
>JBDTXZ010000392.1:0-4507 GCA_040005935.1 bacterium
CGCAGTCGGCATGGAGTCGACGGTACTGCCGGTCATCACGATTGGTATCGCCATCATTGGCAGCTACTCGCTGGGTCAGACGAGCGGCCTTGTAAACGACGCGGGCGTGGCCATTGGTGGCTTGTTCGGCACCGCAGTCGCGACGATGGGCATGCTCGGCACTGCCGGCTACATCCTCGCGATGGACGTGTTTGGACCCATTACGGACAACGCCGGTGGCATCGTAGAGATGTCCCGCCAGCCGGAATCGGTCCGCGAGAAGACGGACCGCCTCGATTCCGTGGGCAACACGACCAAGGCGCTGACGAAGGGCTACGCAATCGGATCGGCAGCTTTGGCCGCTTTCCTGTTGTTTTCTGCGTACTTGGATGAAGTGAAGAATCTCACGGGCCAGGCACTGCATGTCGACCTGTCGAAGCCTGTCGTGTTCGTGGCTGGACTGCTTGGGGCCATGCTCGTGTTCTGGTTCTCGTCTCTCGCGATGACCGCAGTGCGCAAGGCAGCGCAATCGGTGATCAACGAAGTGCGGCGCCAGTTCAAGGAGCGCCCGGGCATCATGGAGGGCACTGAGGAGCCGGATTACGCAACGTGTGTCGACATCGTGACGGTTGGTGCATTGAAGGCCATGGTGCTGCCTGGCGCGCTTGTCGTGCTCTTCCCGATTATCGTCGGTATTCTGTTCAAGCGCTTTGGCAGCGCGGGGGAGTTCATGGGCGCAGAGTCCGTGGCCGCGATGTTGATGGTCGCCACGATTACGGGCATTTTGATGGCGGGCTTCCTGAACAACGGCGGCGGTGCCTGGGACAACGCGAAGAAGTACATCGAGACGGGTCATTACGGCGGCAAGCGCTCGGAGGCACACAAGGCCGCCGTGGTGGGCGATACCGTCGGCGATCCATTCAAGGATACGGCCGGTCCGTCACTGCACGTGCTCATCAAGCTGCTCAGCACGATCACACTTGTTCTCGCGCCCCTGTTTATCTGAGACGAGTGCCCGAAGGCGAAGGACCTGCACGTGTTGACTCGCCAATGCCGTGCAGGTCCTTCGCGCAGCGCAGGACGACACTAACGCCAAGAGAATGAAATCGCTCTTTGCACGAAAGCCGATCGCGGCCATGGAGGAGAGCGCCAACGGCCTGAAGCGAGTGCTCGGCGCCGGTGATCTCATCATGCTCGCGATCGGCGCGGTCATTGGCGCAGGTATTTTTGGCGCGATCGGCACGGCGGCAGCAGGACAGACCGACGCAGCAGGACATGTGATTCGCAGCGGAGCCGGTCCGGCGCTGGTGTTCTCATTCCTGCTTCTTGGTGGCGTGTGCGCGCTTGCTGCGCTTTGCTATGCGGAGCTGGCTTCGATGATTCCGCAAGCCGGTAGCGCATACGCCTACACGTACGCAACCCTTGGCGAAATCGTCGCGTGGATCATTGGCTGGGACCTGATCCTCGAGTACGCCGTGGGCAACGTTGCCGTGGCAATATCGTGGGGAGACTATTTCAAGACGTTGACCGGCGGGTTTATTAACCTGCCTGTCTGGCTCACGACGGGCTACCGCACGGCGCTTCTCAGTTCCGATCCCAAGATTCACGGACTTATCGAGTCGTCGCCGCACATCGCGGGGATTCCGATTCTCGTCAATGTCCCCGCGTTCGCGATCGTCATGGCGATCACCTGGTTGCTGCTTCGCGGCGTGCGCGAAAGCGCTCGCGCGAACAACATCATGGTCGTTGTCAAGCTCCTCGCACTTGCCCTCTTCATCGGTGCAGGCGTGACGAAGATCAATCCGGTGAACTATCACCCGTTTGCGCCAAATGGATTCCCGGGAATTCACCACGGCGCTGCGATCGTCTTCTTTGCCTACATAGGTTTCGACGCTATCTCGACGGCGGCCGAGGAGACCAAGAATCCGCAGCGCAACCTGCCGATTGGTATTCTGGGAGGCCTGGCGATCTGCACCATCATCTATATCGCTGTGGGCGCAGTCCTCACCGGCATGGTGAACTACAAGGAACTGGATCCGAGTCTCCACGCCGATCCCCTCGCGTACGCGTTGCAGGTCACGGGCATGCAGAGCGCAGCGTGGTTGGTTGCACTCGGTGCGGTTTTCTCGATGACCGCAGTGCTCCTCGTGTTCCAATACGGCCAGCCGCGCATCTTCTACGCGATGGCGCGTGACGGATTGCTCCCCCAGTGGGCTGCGAAGATTCACGAGAAGACGCGCACACCGTATGTCACGACGATCATCACCGGGTTGTTCGTCGCGCTCTGGTCACTCGTTGGCGATGCGGGCGAGACCTATGACCTCACCAACATCGGCACGCTGTTCGCCTTCGCGCTCGTCTGCATCGGTGTACTGGTCCTGCGGTATACGGAGCCCGATCGTCCGCGTCCGTTTCGCGTTCCATTTGTCTGGCCAGTTTGTCTGGGTGGCGCGGCGGCGTGCGTATTCGTGATGAAGGGATTGCCGCCGCAAGCGTGGGAGCGTTTCGGTTGGTGGCTCCTGATCGGCCTGGTCATCTATCTCGCTTACGGTTATCGCAATTCCGTGTTGCGCCGCACCGCCAACGCTGCATCCTTACCCCGCTGATCCGATGACTGCTGGAGTCACACCCTCGGCGGCGCCGACGCCACCGCGTAAAGGCCCGCGCATTTCGCAGACGCAGCAGATCGTCATCGCAATGCTCATCGGCGTCGCGATTGGCTACATCTTCCCTGACCACGCCGCAACGGAGAAGGGCTTTCAGGCGTCGGATCTTCAGGTATTGTCAACGGTCTTCCTGCGCATGATCAAGTCCATGATCGTGCCGCTGTTGTTCGGAACGCTGGTGGTTGGTATTGCCGGGCATGGCGACGACATGAAGCGTGTCGGCAAACTAGCCTTCCGCTCGATTGTCTACTTCGAGATCGTCACGACGATCGCACTCGTTGTCGGCCTGTTGGCGGTGAACATCGTCAAGCCTGGCGTGGGCGTGAACATCACGACCGCGTCCACGGAACTGGGCACCGAGCTCGCGAAGACGAAGACGACATTCTCCGGCGTGCTCGAACACACCGTACCGCAGAGTTTCTTCGAGGCAGCGTCGAAGAACGAGGTGCTCCAAATCGTCTTCTTTGCCATCATCTTCGCCGTCGCTTTGTCGAAGGTGCGTGGTCCCGCGAAGACTTTCATGCTGTCGTTCTGCGAGAGCCTCAGCGAAGTCATGTTCAAGTTCGTGGGCATCGTGATGGGATTTGCGCCCCTTGGTATCGGTGCGGCCATCGCGGTGACAGTGGGCAAGAGCGGACTGGGTGTACTGCGCAATCTTGGCGTGCTCGTGCTCACGCTGTATGGGGCGCTGGTCGTCTTCGTGCTGTTCGTGCTCCTGCCTATCGCGATTGCGTTCAAGGTGCCAATCCGTCGATTCTGGCAAGCCACGAAGGAGCCATGGCTTCTCGCGTTTACTACAGCTTCGTCGGAAGCAGCGCTGCCATTGGCGCTGCAGAATATGGAGAAGCTGGGTGTGCCGAGGCGTATTGTGTCATTCGTGCTGCCCACGGGTTACTCGTTCAATCTGGACGGAAGCACGCTCTACTTAGCGCTGGCGTCAGTCTTCGTCGCGCAGGCGGCCGGAATCGACATGCCGCTGTCAACGCAGATTTTGATGATGCTGACGCTGATGTTGACGAGCAAAGGTGTGGCGGCCGTGCCACGCGCATCGCTTGTCATTTTGTCTGGAGCGCTCGCGCAATTCGGCCTGCCGTTGCAGGGCGTCGCGGTGATTCTCGGAGTAGACGCGCTGATGGACATGGCGCGGACGTCCATCAATCTCATCGGCAACTGCCTTGCTACGGTCGTGATGGCGCGGTGGGAAGGCACGTTCGAGCTGTCAGCAGACGACACGCCGATCGCCGATGCGCTTGCCGGCGTTCCGTTGCGCATGCCCGCCGTCGAGCATCCGAATGACGGAAGCGCGGCATCGCGGTTGTAAGCCGCGGCGCCTCTGTCGTATTGAGCTGAGGGCGCGGCGAAACCGCGCCTGACACGAGGCGTAGGGACCGCATGAACACATTCTCGACTGAGTTCCTAGATCTCCAGACAGCTCTCGCGGGCGAGTATTCAATTCAGCGCGAGCTTGGACGAGGCGGAATGGGCATCGTGTATCTCGCTCGAGATGTCCAGTTGGACCGTGATGTCGCGATCAAGGTGCTCCCCTCGCACTTATCCTCGCGACCTGGCCTGCGAGAGCGATTCCTGCGCGAAGCGCGGACTGCCGCAGGGTTGTCCCATCCGAACATCGTACCGATCCATCGTGTTGGCGAAGCGCGCGGATTCGTGTTCTTCGTCATGGCATATGTGCCAGGCCAGACGCTCGGCGAGCGCTTGCGTTCTGACGGACCGCTCGCGGCCGCGGAGGCGATGCGCGTAATGCGCGATGTGGCGTGGGCCTTGGAGTATGCGCACGAACACGGCATCGTCCATCGAGACATCAAGCCGGACAATATCCTGCTCGGTCCCACCGGAGCCCTGCT
>JBDTXZ010000393.1:0-4505 GCA_040005935.1 bacterium
AACGTAAAGAGGTCTTCGCCGTGATTGTGAATGTTGTTGGGTACGAAGGTCGTAGTATCGAATGCAACGGGCTCGCGACGCATGTCGGTGACCTGACGTGCCGCCGAGCCAAAGATGCCGAGCCGCCCTGCGTTCGTGCTCATGCTGAGGCTCTGCCCATTCGCGGCAAAGTTGCCGCCATATGCGGACGCATCCACGTGAAAGCCGCCCGACGGAATTTTCGTCGCGACATTCACGACCGCCGTGTTCTTGTTGCCGTACTCGGCGTCCCAACCGCCGGTTTGGAAGGTGATTTCGTTCACGACCTGTGGATCGAACAGTTCGTTGAGGCTGCCCGAGATTCCCGCCGGCACTGGGACGCCGTCCACGTAATACGTGTACTCCGCGTGCTGTCCGCGAATGTGCACTTCACCGGTGGGTGCGCGAACCGCGCCAGCAATTGACTGCTGTAGGATTTGCGACGTGGTCGCGGTCGGCGCGCCATGATAGTCGTCTTGCTTGAAGACCTGGTCGCCCGTGCGCGTGTTCACCGCGAGCGGCGTACTCGCGCGCACTTCGACGGCGGCGAGACTGAGTACGACAGTGCCAAGCCGAAAGTCGGCCGTGACGGCGCCCACCGAGCCATCGATTGAAACAGCCTTGCTCTGCGCGTGAAAGCCGAGCGCATGAACGGTGAGTGTATACGAACCGGCATCGAGGTTATGAACGCGATAGCGACCGAAGTCGTCCGTCGTCGTGTTGAGAACGATTCGCGTTCCCTGCATCACGCTGACTTGTGCGCTGCCGACGGGACGGTTCGAGGTACTATCGGTCACAGCACCGACGATATCTGTCGCGGCGCGGGAAGGTGCAGGATGCGTTGGCGTGGCAGACGCGGTCGTCACCGCAAGGAGCAATGCGCCGACGATGAGTGCCGTGGCGCGACGAAATTGGAGCGTGCGCGCGTAGGCGGCGCGCATGCGCGAAGAATGCGTTGAAGGCATAGTTGAGTGCTGAGCTGAGTATTCCAGTTGGCACCCGCCGTCAACGACAATTTCGCCGACGTGCGCGTGCGTGAGCAGGTGCGAACGCACCGGCTCTCGAATGCGGAGGAATTGCCGCCTGCGATGGCAGGCAGCGTCAGGTCAGGCTGGGGGCGCTCGCTGCGGTGGGTCGCCCGCACGCCGAGTGGCGATGCAGGAAACAGCGAGATGCGCGGGCTCGGCTTCGATGGCGCGAGCGATCGCAACGTGGATCGCTGGCGCATTGCTTGGTGCGGCACCGCTCGCGAGCACGCGACAGACAACGCAGTCGGCCGGATGGACACGCGGGCATCCCGGCGTCCCATGTGACTCGACGTGCGCCGATGCGCCGCGCGATTCCGCTTCTGCACGCGCGTCCGCCACCGTCGCGAATGCGGGCAGCGCAAGCTGCAGCAACGCGGCGAAGACCCAGCCGAAGCGAGAGAGGTTGGTGCGGATCACCATGCGCGGAGTGTACCTATGCCCGTCGTTAGGCGCCAGTGGACGACCGCTCGTAAACGTCAATGAGACGCGCACGGGTCGACAACGTACTCACGGCCCGACACGCTCGAACACGAGGCGCGGTTCCCACGTCGCACCCGCGTCGCGCGCGGGAAGAAGTCCGAGGCGGTAGCGTCCATTGTATCGTACAATGCGCCAGGCCACCGTGTGCCCATCGCCCCAGCGCGCGACCAACGCACCGGTTGCGTCATGCGTCCAGGTACCATGTGCACCAAAACCTGTGCAGGCCGTTCCCCGACAACGGTACAAGCCGTCGCTGCGTAACTCGAGCGTATCCGTGCCGTCGCGCCATGTACCCGCCAACTGCGACAGGTTCGGGACTGGTGGTTGTTCTTCAAGGGCACGACGTCGGGTGTATTGCGGCCAGAGCAGCGACAGGGCAACTCCGATGAGCACTGCTGTCGCGATGATACGACGAGAACCGCGGCGCCGGCTCCGCAGACCTCCGGGTGCCATGGTTGCGCCAATGAGCGCGAGCGCCAGCAGTGCGAGTACAGCATATGCGCCGCGCGGATCGGCCCACAATTCCGGTGTGCTCATGCGATCAAGATATCAGCGGTGATTCGTCATGACTTTCATTTGCTTCCGACCCACTGATCGTATACGCTTCTGCAAGATGCTTCGCCCGCACTGGTGGTTTCGACTCTTCATACTGCTGTTCGCGGCGGGCCAGGTTGCACTGCCCGCCACGCTGAGCATTTCCGACGCAATTGCGTCGGACGACGGGCGCGCCTCACGGTCGCACATCGAGGATCTCTCTGGCCCGGGATGCAAAGCGCCGCACGCCGGCGACTGTAGCATCTGCAGATATCTGTCGGCACTGGTTGGATCCGCGCCTGCTGCCGCCGTAGAGATTCCGGGGCTCATACGGGGAGAGTTGGCGGGTCTGGCCAGGGTCGCCACTGCGTCGAATCGCCAGCACGGATTTCTCTCGCGGGCACCTCCCGAATTGAGCGCTTGACCGCTCACGGGCGCGATTCGCGCGCCTGATTCTTCGCCGCCGTGTCGGACGCGGCGAACGTCCATTCGGGAGAGATCCAAAAATGAATCGGTTCTTCAAAACCGCGGCGTTCGCCGCGGTTGCTATCGCGTGCGGAGGGGCAACTCGTCCACTCAGTGCGCAGCAACCATCCGATACCACAGCGCGACGACAGCAGCGAATGCTGGATTCAGTCGCCGCTGCACTCAAGTCGGTCCAAGCCAGGCTCGATAGCGTCGAGCGCGCCGTCGCCGCCGCGCAAGCCGAGCCCGCGCCCTCGGCCGCGCCGACTCCGTCGCGCTCCAGCGGCGCATACATGAACATGGGGTTCGACGCACTCACCGATTTGGGGTGGTCGTCTAGTGACAACATCGCCGCGCTTCAGCGTGGTGACCACGATCCCAAAGTTCGTGGCTTTACCGTTCCAAACGTCGAGCTCACCTTCGACGGCGCCATCGATCCCTATTTCAAGGGGTTCAGCGCGCTCGTCACAAAGCTCGACGCGAACGGGGAAACGAGTGTCGAGTTGGAGGAAGCATGGGCCCAAACCACCGCGTTGCCCTGGAACCTCCAGGCAAAGGCCGGTCAGTTCCTCACAGATTTTGGTCGCCAGAATGGGCAGCATCCGCACGCGTGGGCGTTCGTCGATCAGCCCCTCGTTCTGAACCGAATGTTTGGACCGGACGGCTTGCGCGGGCAGGGAGCAAAGCTGTCGTGGCTCGTACCTACCGAGTTCTACACTGAGGCCACGCTGACCGTCCTTAACAGCGCGGGCGGCACCACGTCGAGCTTTCGGTCGGACGAATCAAGCGACATTCACGGTGGTGTTCCTGTCGCGCGACCGGTTGATAACCTCGGCGACCTCCTGATCGTGCCTCGCGTTGCCACGTCGCTCGACCTCACCGAGACGCAGACAATCGTACTCGGTGCCTCTGCGGCATTCGGTCCAAACAACTCCGGACCGGGCGCGAAAACGCAGATCTATGGAGTGGACGCCTATTACAAATGGAAAGCGGTGTCGGGCGCGGCGGGATTTCCCTTCGCGTCGTGGCAGACGGAAGTCATTACGCGCCGTTACGACGCCGCCACGCGTACGGCGGCACTTTCGCCTGGCGGTAACCTGCCGGCCGAGACGTTGCGGGACTGGGGCGGATACTCGCAGGTACTGTGGGGTATCAGGCCCATGGTGGTAGCGGGCCTGCGCGGCGAGTTCGCCAATGGAGACCGCGGCGCGTTCGCGTCGGAGCTGCGCACCGATCGGTATCGCTTTTCACCGAACGTGACCTGGTATCCGACGGAGTTCTCGAAATTCCGGCTCCAGTACAACTACGACCATCGCCAGGACATCGGCATCGACCATTCGCTGTGGATGCAGTTCGAGTTTCTACTCGGCGCTCACGCAGCACACAAATTCTAGAGACCGGATGAAACGCAATCATGCATAGTCTGACGCTACTCAAGCTCGCGGCGCTGGCGCTGGCCGCCCCGCTGACGATTGTCACCCCATCCTCGAAAAGGGTGAACGTGGTCGCGACCACGCCCGATCTGGCGGCGATCGCCCGCGAAATCGGCGGCGACGCCGTGGAGGTCAAGGCGCTGGCGAAGCCCACGGAAGACGCGCATTTCGTCGACGCGAAGCCAAGCCACATCGTGACGCTCAACCGCGCCGATGTCCTGATCGAGGGCGGAGCAGAGCTGGAGCTCGGTTGGCTGCCGCCCCTGCTCGAGAGTGCACGAAACGACAGGATCGCCGTGGGCGCGCCTGGCCGCATCTCCGCATCGCAGGGCGTCAGACTGCTCGAGATTCCGACCTCGTTCGATCGTGCTCGCGGCGACGTCCATGCGCTGGGCAATCCGCACTTTCTGATCGACCCCGTGAACGTGAAGCTCATCGCCGCACAGATTGCCGATCACCTGTCACGCGTCGATCCCGGCTCCGCCGTGCTCTATCAGGCCAACCTCAAGAAGTTCAACTCGACGCTCGATCTGAAGATGGCGGAGTG
>JBDTXZ010000394.1:0-4498 GCA_040005935.1 bacterium
CGGCGACCAGTGCGCGCCCGTCAGACGATCGGCGTCGGCGCGTGCGGCTGCTCGTGCGGCGCAACGCCGGTGGGTCCAGGGACGCTCCGTTTTACGAGTACGCGATTCAGGACGGCGTCACATCGCCGTCGCCCGATAGCGGATTGCGCTACGGACGACCACTCGTCCTTACGCGCGGTGAACCGGTGAGCATCACCGTCGTCAACCAGCTCGACGAGCCCACTGCGGTGCACTGGCACGGCATTGAATTGGAGAGCTACTTCGATGGCGTGCCTGGCTTCAGCGGCGCAGGCAAGCGTCTCGCTCCCGCGATTGCGCCTGGCGATTCGTTCGTGGCGCGGTTCACGCCGCCGCGCGCGGGCACCTTCATCTACCACACGCACTTCGACGAAGAACGCCAGCAGCTCGCTGGCCTCGTCGGCCCGATCGTGGTGATTGAGCCCGGCGTGCGTTACGATCCCGCGACTGACCGCGCGATCATCATCACATCGCCGACGTCGTTCGCCGACCAGCAGCGCTTGGTGAGTGTGGATGGCCAGCTCAACCCCGCTCCACTCGTCCTGCGCGCGGGCGTCGCGTACAGGCTTCGCTTCCTCAACATGACCGTGCGTCGTCCCACGCTTCAAGTCGATCTCATGCGCGACAGTACGCTGCTGCAATGGCGACTGATCGCCGCCGACGGCGCTTCACTCCCCGGCGCGCATTCGCCCACGCAAGCGCATCGCTTGATCGCACTCGGCGAGACGTTCGACGTCGAAGTGACACCGGGTGTTCCGGGCGATCAGCGGCTTGAAATCAGGATTGGCGGACGGTTCCCTCCGCACACGCTCTTGGGCACGCTGCCCGTGCGCGTGGTCCCGTGATGCCCGCTTACCCACTCAAGGCGTGATGGAGACGACGACGCAAGTTAGATCGCGTCGCCCGCGACAGAGATAGCTTGAGTGTGAAGGAACTGCTTCCACCAGCCAAGGCCCATCTGGATCGGCACGCTGCTCAGCCCAGTGAGCTGAACGGGATTGATGACCTCCTCTCCGTCGACGTCAATGAGCTCGTCGAGATCCAAATACTCGAATAGCGTAAGTCCGATCACGTTGGTGGGATTGGCACCGCATCCTGTGGCGCGAGTCCATCGTTGATCGAGGGTGCGCACCAGCGCTGCAGCTCTTCCGTCCGAGCGCGCGAAATAATCCAGTAGCACAAACAGCTCGTCGAGTACGCGTGTTGCAACGTCGGTCGGGAGCAGGTGCCGGACCGCCTGCATTTCTACGCCTATGCGTGCAAGCGTGATTGCGTGCATAGTCCAAGGATCGTCGAGCAGGGCAGGTCGTTCCTCAAGAGTATCGGGGATGATGAGCGCAAGACTGGAACGTACTGCTGGCCAGGACGCCTGCACGTCCCGCATCATGCTCTCGACGAACAACATGCTTGCTTCGTCAGGTGATACCCGTGCGGTCTCGGACACGATATGGCGACCTATCGCCAATGCGAGGTGAGCGTGACAATCCGACCATCTTCGCGACGTTGTCGAAGTCGCGGATACGAACCGCGCCGTGGCGTCATCGATGAGGACGGCCACAAATACCGGCGCCTTCCCGGTTGCTTGCAACGCGTCGAGGATCAACGGAAGCGGCATGGTGTCCTGATACTTGCTAGCTGGAACGTTTGCGCGCCAGCCACAGTCGCGTAGACCATGCTGCCGGTAATCAGTCCGTAGGTCGCACTACGCAAGGATGGCGTCATGGGTCAATCACTCCATGAGACGCGCCGCTCGCTACCAGACGCCGGGGATGAGGCGATGCGGAACCCGCGACATGTAGTCACTGTAACCCGGCAATTCGCGCCGGAGGAAGCGCTCCTCCAGATGGAGCCGGATTACCATGAGTGAGATCGGGACGAGTGCGCAGAGCGCAGTCACGTAAGACTCGAGCCAGAGTCCGAGACCGACGAGGATGAGCGGATCTGCGGCGTAGAATGGGTGACGAATGACGGCATAAACCCCGGAGTCGGCGACGGCGTGCGCGCGCTCGCTCTGGAGGCGAACGACAGCGGTCGCGAATGCGTTTGCCCGAAGCGCGAGGTTCTTGATGCTCCATCCGAGGGCGAACAGCACGAGCCCGATGTCGGCGACCAGCGGCGCTGGCTCGTGCAGCATGTGCCACCGAAACGCGTCGAGTCCCGCAATCACGGGTAATCCTAGAAACCCCGTCAACAGCACCGCGAAGAGGAGCAGTCGGTCGGTCAAGGGTTGCTCGTCATGAATCGGGAGCTTCGCGCGCTCGCGAAGCAGTGCGGGGTTGACGCGATAGACTGCGCGCGCGCCGAGGATCCTGATGAGCAGTAGGAGTGCCAGCAGTACCCAGGCGCGCGGCCACGCGAGCGTCCCGGCTGCGGTGAACAGGAGGATCGCGACGAGTACTGTATCCGCTACAAGTCGGACCGCGACTCTGAACATCCGTACCGCCGGAGTTGGTGAACGAACGCAACCGCAATAACCGCTGATACACCGACCACTTTGATCTCATCAATAAATGAGGGAGCACCGTTCGGTGTATTGCTGCATCAACGAGCGATCCAGCATACGCCGTGGCAACGCTCGCCGGCGTGCTGAACGTCATTCCGCGCCGCCAATTCTCCGGTGCCTCAGGATGAACACCGGTGAGAATCACCCAACTCTTACCGGACGATCCTTCGACGATTGCGGGGCGTTCCGTCGGGATACTTGCCGACGACCGCGCCCCAGCCCGTCAACTGAGGGCCATACTCCCAGTAATGCTCGACCGACGGGGTACCGACGCCAGCAATCGCGACTGCGGTGACCGCAATGAGACAGAAGCAGGATGCGCTCGAGGCGCGCCGCGCAACCGCGGCGCGCCCTCAGAGATGCTCCGCGTGCGTGTCCTACGCAGCGGCTGGCACTGCTCCAACCTGCCGCTCGAGTCCTTTCGGGTCCGCGAAGAACGCTGGTCCCATTCCCTGACTTGTCTTGTCAGGAAAGATGTCCTCGCTGCCCGCGATGATCTCCGCGACGATCGCCTGCGCGGCGTCCGCCGGTGACGCCTTCTCCATCGTCAGCACTTCGCCCATCCGTGTGTCAATCGGGCCAGGGTACACGCCGAACACCTGCGTGTTCTGGTCTCGCAGCATCGCGCGCATGACCTGCGTAAGGGAGTGCGTCGCGGCCTTGGACGCGCTGTACGTCGCGAGAATCGGGAAACCGACGAACGAGGCCACCGAGTTGAGGTTGGCGACGGCGCCGCCGCCGTTCCTTGCAAGTATCGGCGCGAAGGCTTGCGTTACCGCGAGCGTGCCGAAGACGTTCACCTCCATCTCCTGTCGCCCGCCCTCGATCCACTTTGGATCAGTGAATTCGCCACCGAAGAAGCCGACGACTCCCGCGTTGTTGATCAGGATGTCCACGTCCTCGGCAGTCGCGGCGGCGGCGGCGATTTGCGCGGCGTTCGTGACATCGAGTTGCACCGGCGTGATTCGAGCGCCGTGCCGCGCCACCAGCGGCTCGAGGTCCGCGAGGTTGCGGGCCGCGGCGTACACCTTTCGTACGCCAGCCACGACGAGCGCGTCCACGATGGCTTCACCGATGCCGCGATTGGCGCCGGTGACAAATGCGGCCTTTCCTGAAATTGCGTAACCCATGTCAATGCTCCTTGCGCCTCACTCGGCGCGCGACTGAACGCGGCAACACCCCGCGCATGACAAACAGACCGTTCTGTCTAGATTGCGAAGTTGACAGTAGACCGATCTGTCTGTATTGTCAAGGGTGACGAAAAAACAGGGAAAACGAGCAAAAGCATCCGGAGTCGGAGTCCGGGAGCGCCTTCTGGACGCTGCCGATCGCCTCTTCTATCAGGAGGGCGTGCGGGCCGTGGGCATCGATCGCGTTCTTGCCGAGGCGGACGCGGCGAAGGCGTCGCTGTATCAGCACTTTGGCAGTAAGGATCAACTCGTGGCATCGTATCTCGAGCGCCGAACCGCGGACGCCCGCGTCAGCGTCGAGGCATACCTCGCCGACACGCCGCCATCACAACGTGCGCTCACGTTTTTCGATTGGGTCGTGGAGTGGGCAGAGTCAAAGGACTTCCGCGGTTGCCCGTTGCAACACACGGTGAGCGAGCTCACCGATGCGGCGCATCCGGCGCGCGCCATTGCACACGATCAGCGAACGTGGTTCACAGAACGCTTCCTCGAGTGGACGAAGGCGGCAGGAATCAAGGACGCGAAAGCGACTGCTCGTGCGCTCATGGTGCTGTTCGACGGCGCCATCGCGGGGTCCGAGGTTGACGGGCCCCACCGTGCGAGCGACGCTCGATGGTTGGCGAGGAAACTGTTGGCCGACTGAACTCGCGCGCCACGAGTACTGCGAGCGGTCAGACTGGATTGGCGTGAAGCTCGAGCGGAAGCGCTGACTGGAGGTCGCATCGTGAGCACGGCTTCGTTCCATTGTCATTCTGAGCGAAGTCGAAGGATCTGCACCCCATGACCT